>JANYAK010000036.1 GCA_025361335.1 Coriobacteriia bacterium | reverse complement strand
CTGCAAGGCAAGCTCTACAAGCTCAACGCCCGCAAGAACCCGAGATGGAAAGAGGAGGTGGAGGCACCCGAGCTCGAGTACATTGATTCTGAGGCAGCGAATCAGGTCCTCGAGTACCTTTCATTATGAGGCACTACGGGTAGGAGGCCCTGTTCGCGTGCTTGGACGGCCAGCCGGACGTACTCGGCGACCTCGAGGGTCTCGGCTCGGCGCCCCCCGTCGATGCCCGCCGCCGACAGAGCGTCGTCGAACGCGCCGGCGCTCCAGCCCGTGGTGCGCAACACCGAGTTGCGCAGGGTCTTGCGCCGCTGAGCGAACGCCGCAGCCGCGATGGCGTCCGCGGCGGCCACCACTTCGTGCGGCGGACCGTCCTCGATGCGGTCGAACCGCACGACCGAGGAGTCCACTCGAGGCGGTGGCAGGAAGCACGTCCGAGCCACCGCGAAACGGCCCGCGGGCACAGCTCGGAGCCGAAGCTTCACCGTGTACGCGCCGTAGTCCTTGCCGCCGGGCGACGCCACCATGCGGTCGGCGACTTCTGACTGGACCATGACCACAGCCGCGCGCAGTGTCCCGACCTCCTCCAGGAACCTCAGCATGACGGTGGCGGCGACTCCGTACGGCAGGTTCGCCACGAACCATGCGGGGGGACCGGCCGGCGTGGTGAGCGCCGCGATGGGGACTTTGACGGCGTCGGCGTTCACCACCGTCAGGTTCCCGCACCGGCCGGACACCGCGTCCAGTGCCGGGAGGAGTGCCGCATCCTGTTCCACCGCGACGACGGCGCGAGCGACCTGGCACAGCGCGGCGGTGAGCGTGCCGATGCCTGGCCCGACCTCCAGCACGATCGCCTCGGGGGGCAGAGCGGCCAGGGCAAGGATCCGCCCGATGACGTTGTCGTCCACCAGGAAGTGCTGGCCGAGGGACTTTCGAAGGATCAGCCCGTGACTCTCGAGCACAGCGCGGGTCGCCGACGGGGTCGACAGGGGGGAGTGGGGCACGGGGTCAGTCCGCGAGGATGGTGACGGTCACACGCCGATGCCCACCCCACGAACCCGACGCCCGCCGTGCCGACCTCCTCACAGCGCGGTCCGCATCGGGATAGTCGCCCGGGAACCGGAACTCGGCGTTCAGGTCGGCGCCCCAGAAACACACGTCGATCTTGTTGCCCTTGATGACGCCGCCCGTGTCGCACGCGATCGCGTAGCCGTAGTTCTCCACGAACAGCTTCGAGCCGAGGGGGATCGTGCTCGGATCGACGGCCACGATGCCCCAGCCGTCGGGGATGTGGACCCTCTGCTTCTTGCCGGCCACCCAACGGATGCCAGGCTGGAAGGCGGATCGCCCGATGCAGGTGCTGTCCCACGGGGTGTAGGCGGTCGAGTCCACCGTGAGGACCCTGCCGAGGATCGGAGGAACGGACTTGGGAACCGCGTTGCCGCGAGAGACCATCAGCTGGCGGAACTCGTGCTTGGTCCCCACGTGCACCACTTGGGTGACCGGAGGCGCGAGCACCTTCTCCACTTTGAGGAATCGCGGCCCCTCCACTCCACCGACGACGAGCACCTGGTAGACGCGGATGCCGCTGCCTGCGACGCCGGGAGTCTGGACCTCCTGGCGACCGACCGGCAGCGCCGGGTCGCCCACGACCTCGACGTCGAAGGGAATGGGGACCGATTCCTCGGTGACCCGCATGAACAGGTCGGTCGCGACGATGTGCATGCCCGCCACGAGCGGCGCATCGACAGCAGGGGTCGTCCTCATGCCCGAGGTGGGGTCGAGCCCGGCGGTCACCAGCGCGTCGGCGACCGTGCGACCCAAGACGTCGAGCTTCACGCTGTCAGCGCCGAACTGCAGGGTCACCGGGACGGAGTGGCGCACGACGACCGTGTCGCCATCGGCGATCCCGCTCCCCGGCGCGGGACTCACGAGATCCGCCCCTGAGTAGCTGACGCCCGCCTCCCTGAGAAGAGAGGCGACGTCGGATGCCTGCGTCGTGTAATCCTTCGCGATGCCGTCGACGAACACGGTCACGTGTGTGTTGGCCCAGACGAATCCGGTGGCGCTTACGACTGCGACGGTGGCTAGGACGAGGACTGCGAGTGTGCGGCGGGTCTTCGGGAAACATGCCGGGCCACCCGGCAGTCTCACATGAGCCCCCTGTTTCCACGGCAACGAATCGGTGACGGGACGAGCACTGATTGTAGTCGAACGCTCTGACGGCCCGCAAACGCGCAGGTCGCCACGAGCGCGTAAGAATTTGGGGGGTCTACTCTCAGTTCAGGGGATTGAACATCCCGCGGAACGGCTGGCGCGTGGACAACGGCATCAGATGTCCCGCCGGTGGTTCGTATCCCTTACCGTCCGAGCGTACCATCTCGTAAGCGTATCCGTAGTTCCGCTTCTCCAGGATCGCCGTCCGCCGGTTGCGGTCCTTCGCTCTGAACGCGGCCTCCCTCACCGGCACCGGCAGCCTCTCCCCGGAGGCCAGAGTCGCCCTGATGCGCGCCATGTCGCTCGCACCTTCCCTCGACCAGGCCCCACCCCATACCTTCATCCGTGCGGCGTAGAGGTGTGCCTGGGTCCCCTCCATCGTCCCCATGCTCGGTGAGTCCGCCTCGATCGAGGCACGGTTGTTCCTGATGTAGCCGATCAGCGCCTTCGTCTTGGCCTCATCACCGAAACCGGTCTCCAAGCGTAAGGCGAGCACATCGAGCAGCTCATCGAGCTTTGCCGCATGGAGCAGATCGAACAGAGGGGCGGCGTCCTCGTGCTCCGGGAAGGCGGTCTTGATCGCGCGGTTGACATGCCAGGGGTCGAGCTTGTGGACGACCTTGGGCCCGTGCAGGTAGTCGGCCAGCGTGGTGCACCATTTCGCACCGTCGCTTCCCGTCCAGCAGCGCTTGAGGTCGGGAAGCGAATAGTGACCGGCCAGGTGTGCCACGCTCTCCTCCCAGAAGCGCTTCGGAGCGCCCACGAGGGCGTGGTGCACGACGCCGACGCGTCTGCCAGCGTTCTTGTCCTCGTAGGCACACAGCGCCTTGATCTCGACACCCCGCCCGCGGGCACGCTGCAGCGCCACCCAGATTCCGTCGGTCTCGACCCTCAGTTCCTCGCTTACCCGTGATGCGCAAGGCAAGAGACCCTCGTCGAAGAGCTCCCGGCGCCTGTCTTCGGCCCGGGCCTCGAGCAGGTCGCCGGTCTCGCGCAGCACCCCCATCGTCGTCATCCCCGACACGTCGCCCGCACAGTGCCGGAAGAGCATCTTGGCAGCCCGCTCGTAAGGAATCTCGGAGCCGAAGAGCGCAAGGGCGCCAAACGCTCCCGGGGACAGCCGCTTCCTCGGGCGGAGCGCCACGATCTCGTCGAGGTAGGTGCGCCGGTCGGCGAACTCATCTGTGTAGACACGGCGGGCGAAGGTCACCTCGCCGAACTCTGTCAGGATCGAACGCGACCGGGCATCCTTCACGCGCCAGCCCTGCGGCCTGTCGGCGAACAGCCGGTCATCGAAGATCTCGAGGGCCTCAGACATCGCATCGGCCAGGGTCCTCAGTACGTCTTGGTGTGCGCTGGCCTCGATCTGCTCGAAATCCTCGAAGCGGGTGATCCGCTCCAGACAGAACTCCACCAAGATTGACTTCAGCACAGCGGTATCATCTTGCACGCGGGGCTCCTTTCACTCTCGGTCGTAGACAAACCAAGAGTAGAAGGAGACCCGCATCTCAGTTCAAGACCATGCCGGGGGCTCCGCCCCCCAAAACCTTACGCGCTCGGTCGCCACGAAGCGGCCGTGGCGATCTAGGAAGCAGGCCCGCCTGAGGCCAGCCCGGCACCGAGACGCGTGGCCGCCTCGAGCGCCTCGGGGTATCGCCCGATGTCGCTGGGAGAGTCCGGCCCTTCCACCACGATGGGGTCTCCCAGACGCAGTCCGACGACGGCGAACACGCTTCGGGTGGTCGTCACGGCGCACTCGTGCCCGAAGGGATCGCCACCTCCGCCGACGACCAGCAGCCCGCCCGGGCGCTTCGGCGGCGCGGGCTGTCGCAGCTCGAAGCGGCGTGCCCAGTACGGCTGGCATCGGTCGTACATCGCCTTGAGAACGGCGGGTACCGTCGCGAAGAACACCGGGGTGGAGACGATCACAGCCGACGCCGAGTCCAGAAGCGCGTACACCTCGTGCATCCGGTCACGGACGACGCACTCTCCCGTCAACGAGCAGGCATTGCACCCCCGGCACGGCGCGATGCCGTATTCGACGACCGGAAGCTTGAAGACCGGCGCTCCACGTCCGCTCGCGCCTTCCAGGCACACGTCGAGGAGCCGCTCGCTGTTGCCGTGACGGCGCGGACTGCCCGCGATGCCCAAGACGGTCCCCGGCGCGAGCGGAGCGATGTCTTCCATGGCGGGGCTCAGCCGTCCTCTCCGAGGATCCGCCGGGCGTTCGCCATCGTCGCGGCGGCCACCTCCGCCACCGGCAGCCCCTTGAGCTCGGCCAGCCTCGCTATCGTGAACGCGACCCACGCGGGCTCGTTGCTCCGACCGCGATGCGGCACCGCCGTCATGAACGGGCTGTCCGTCTCGGCGAGCATCCGGTCGAGAGGGACGGACACGGCCGCCTCGCGGATCACATCAGCCTTCGGGAAGGTGACCGAGCCTCCGAAAGCGAGGTCGCAACCCAACTCCAGAAGAAGGTCGGCGGTGTTGGGTCCCTCCGTGAAGCAATGGATGATGCACCCGGCCTTCGGAACGCCGACGGACCGCAGGATCGCAATCCCCTCCTCGTGGGCCTCGCGAAGGTGGACGGCGACGGGCAGGCCCAACTCGTGAGCCAGCCCCAGCTGCGCCTCGAACGCCCGGCGCTGCACGTCGCGCGGGGAGTGATCGTAGTGGAAGTCGAGACCCATCTCCCCGATGGCGCCGACACGCGGGTCCCGGGCCAGCTCACGAAGCCTGTCGGCCACCTCCGGCCCGTAGTCCTTCGCATTGTGCGGATGAACGCCGACGATGATCCGGGCGACGGGAGGCTCGGGATGCGGGATCCCCCATTCGAGCATGCGCTGACGCGCGTCGGCGAGCCACGTGCCCAGCGCGTCGAACGTCCCGAGTGGCGACTCCGTCACGTCCACCACTGTGGCGACGTACATCACCCCCGCCACGGCGGCGCGCTCCAGCGCTCCTGCTGGGTCGTCGAGCATGTCCAGGTGAGCATGCGTATCGGCCGTCTGCGCGCCCAGGCGCGGCACCTCGACACGCGGCTTGTGTTCGGTCATCAAGTCCCCCCTGCTGTCCCGCCCGCCTTAGCCTTTCCTTCTCGCCGGACCCCTACGCTTCCTCATAGATCCGTGGGAAGAGCGCGTCACCTTTGACGACGGCGCTGCCCTCCGGCAGGCGGCCCCAGCCAGCCTCCATCGCCAGATCGGTGACAGCCGCTATGTCCCCCAAGCCGAGGCGCCGCCAGACCTCCGCGGACGTAGCCGGCATGGCCGGCGCACAGAACAGAGCCGCGATGCGGACCGCCTCGAGCGCCGTGTACAGAACGGCGTCCAGGCGCGGCCTCGTCTCGTCCGTCTTGGCGAGGTTCCAGGGGGCGCAGTCCTCGATGTAGCGGTTCGTTCGCTTGACGAGTTCCCACACGGCTTCGATCGCCCCGACGTAGTCGAGCTCCGCCATGCGGCTCTCGAACACGAGCGGGAGACTCTCGGCGATGCGGCGGATGTCGGCGTCATCGTCGGCGGGATCGCCGGCCGGCTTGCCGGGGACCAGCCCGTCGCAGTACTTCTCGGTCATGTTGAGCAGGCGGCTGACCAGGTTGCCCCAGTCGTTGGCCAGGTCCCCGTTGTAGCGCTGGACCATGCCCTCCATCGAGATCGAGCCGTCCGCCCCGAACGGGACGTCCCGCAGGAAGTAGTAACGGTATGCGTCGACCCCGAACCTGCCGACCAGGTCGGCCGGCGCGACGGCGTTGCCCTTGGACTTCGACATCTTCTCGCCCTTGGTGAGCAGGAAGCCGTGCGCGAAGACCGTCTCGGGCAGCTCCAGGCCGGCGGCCATGAGCATCGCGGGCCAGATCACGCAGTGGAACCGGATGATGTCCTTGCCCACGAAGTGGTACTGGGCAGGCCATCGCCGCGCGAACTCATCGGCGCGCTCGGGATCCCCGTAGCCGATCGCCGTGACGTAGTTGAGCAGGGCGTCGAACCACACGTACATGACGTGCGCGGGGTCGAAGGGCAGCGGTATCCCCCACGTGAACGTGGTGCGCGAGATGGACAGGTCCTTGAGGCCTCCGGCGACGAAGCTGACCACTTCGTTGCGGCGCGTCTCGGGGCGGACGAACCCCGGATCCGCCTCGTAGTAGGCGAGCAGGCGCTCCTGGTACGCGGACAGCCTGAAGAACCAGTTGTCCTCGCGGATGAACTGCACGTCACGGCCGCAGCCGGGGCACTTGCCGTCGTCCAGCTGGTCCTCGGTGTAGAACGTCTCGTCCGGGACGCAGTACCAGCCTTCGTAGTGGCCCTGATAGAGGTCGCCGCTGTCCTTCAGCACCTGCAGGAACGCCTGCGCCCCCCGCACGTGCCGGTCTTCGGTGGTCCGGATGAGATCGTCGTAGGAGATGTCGAGCATCTTCCACGCGTCGACGAACTTCGGCGCGACGGTGTCCACCCACGATTGGGGGTCGACGCCGTTGTCCGCGGCCGCCTGCGCCACCTTCTGGCCGTGTTCGTCCAACCCGGTGAGGAAGTGCACGTCGAAGCCGGTCATGCGCCGATATCGCGCCAGCGCATCCGCCGCGATCGTCGTGTACGCGGTCCCGAGATGCGGCACCGAGTTCACGTAGTAGATGGGCGTCGTCACGTAGAAGGACGGTCTATCCATGGGGTTACATCGTTCCTAGTGTGGGCATTATTGGAAGCGATGACGGGGACGCCGGTTCGACGGCCGAGACTCGCGATCGCATCGTATCCTTCACCAGCACGGTCGGCAGGTCAAATGAGGGGCGGCAGCCATGAGCGACACTGGCATCGTACGCAAGGTGGACGACCTCGGAAGGATCGTCATACCCATGGAGTTGCGCCGCACGCTCGGCATCGGCGTGAAAGACCCTCTCTCCATCACGGTCGAGGGCGAGCGCATAGTGCTCGCCAAGCATCAGGACTCGTGCGTCGTGTGTGGAGACACGCAGGACATCGTTCGAGTCAAAGGCCGCGCCGTGTGCCGCGACTGCATCAAGGCAGTGAAACGGCTCTAGGGTTCGCCGGTCCCTGTCGAGCCCGACCGGACGGCTATCGCGTACGCGACGTTGCGCGGGACGCCGAACTCCGCAGCCGCCACCCGAGCGGCATCCCTTCGGCTCGCGCCCCCTTCCACGAGCGCCTGCACCCGACGTCCGATCGCCGCCTCGTCGACCAGCGCGGCAAGGCGCGCCCCCGGCGGTCCTACGAGAAGGACCACCTCTCCTTTCAGCTCACGGCCGGCGAGCTCGACAGCAAGGCCCTCCGTATCCGACCGCACGACCTCCTCGTGCAACTTCGTGAGCTCCCGCGCCATGGCGGCGCGGCGCCCGGGGAACGCCTCGGCCAAGGATGAGGCTGTCGCCCCCGCCCTCGAAGGCGCCTCGTAAAAGATGAGTGTGGCGTCGAGGTCCCCGAGCCGCTCGAGGGACCGCCGCCGATCCCCCGGCTTCCGGGGGAGGAAACCGCCGAAGAAGAAGGCGGCGGTCGGAAGACCGCTCGCGACGAGCGCGGTCACTATGGCCGAGGCGCCCGGAAGCACATCCACGGGCAGGCCCGCGTCCAGGCACGCGTCCACGAGGTGCGCCCCGGGGTCCGAGACGCCGGGGGTCCCGGCGTCCGAGACCAGGGCGACCCGTGCGCCCCCCGCGATGCGCTGCACCAGCTCGGGAGTGCGGCGCTCGAGGTTCTTCGCGTGGTAGGGCTCCAGCGATGTGTGTATCTCGAACCGCGACAGCAGCTTTCGCGTCACGCGGGTGTCTTCCGCCTCGATGACGTCGGCGTCCCGAAGGGCGTCCAGAACACGAAGCGTCACGTCGCCGAGGTTGCCTATCGGGGTGGCGCAGACGAGCAGGCGGCCCGGCGCCCGGACCGCCTGCTCCTCGACGTGCGTCACGCGAGCGGGCACTCAGCCCTCCCGGGGGAGCGCTTCGCCCAGGGGAGCCGGGAGAACGGAGGCCTCGGGTGGAGCCGGTGGCGAGGGCACGACCGGTGGGGCGGCTGGGGCGGCGGGCATCGGCGCGCCCATCGGCGCCGGCGGCATCGGCGCGGCCGGATATCCGCCGGTCGGCGCGACCGCCGCGGCGACTTGCTCGGCGCCGGTCATCCGGCGGAAGAAGATCGTCCACGCGGCCGACGAGAACGCCCCGTAGATCGCCGCGGGGACCATCGCCAGCGCGAGCGCCAGCACCCCCAGCCCGACGACGGCGGGCCAGACGCCCGCGATCCCCAGCACCACGGCGGGCGCGACGATGAGAGCGAGGACGATACCGACGACGACGCCGTAGACGGTACCCGTCGCCCACATCACCAGGTACATCAGCACGGCACCACGCTTGCCCCAGAAGTCACGCCACCCCTGCTTGAGCGACTGTACGGCCGGCATGTCGTGCAGGACGCCGTAGCGCAGGGCCAGCTGCGCCACGGTCCCGAACACGATCGAGTATGCGATCGCGAACACGACGAACAGGAGGATTGCGAAGCAGAGGCCTCCGATGCCGGCGCCCAGGGCCCCGATAGCAGCTCCGCTGGCGCTTCCGATGTCAAGCCCCCGGCCTCCGAGGACGATCGCCGGGATGGACGCGGCGAACACCAGGCCGACCACGATCACGAGAAGAATGATGGGCAGCCCTACGAGGAAGTCGATGAGGAACACGCGCCCCCACCTCTTGAAGCCTTCGCGCCATCCGTCCCCGGCGCGGATGGGCCTGCCTTCCTCGTTCTCCCGGACCAGATGGATCAGGCCGCCTTGAGCGGCGAACGTGAGCACGAACAGCACGATGGACAGGAGCGCCACGAACACAGCGGCCGTGATGATGAGGGGCAGGTAGGGCGCCAGTCGGTTCGTCAGCTGCTCGGTGGAACCGAACCCGCTCGACGTGCTGTTGCCGCTGCCGCTGCCTCTGTTCCAGTTGAAGTTGTTGCCGGATCCCCCCGCTCCCGCAAACAACCCGAACAGCCACAGGATCTTGTATCGCCATGTGGTGTTCCAGGCGCGGCGGATGATCCCCATGTAGTCCATACGTTCCACTCCCCTCGCCTCCGCATCAGCGGCGGCCCTGTCAGTCGACCTGCCCCAGAGTGTAGCTTCGCGATCCGAGACCCATGCGCTCGGCGTAGGCCATGGCGTGGGTCCCGTCCACGCCCGTCACCTTGGCGAACTTGTCCTCGCCCGCCCCCATGCCCTCGCCGAGCGACCCCGGCAGTCCCGCCGACGACGTCACCAAATCGTAGGCCGCCTGGTCGATCGCGACCGGGTCGTTCGAGGCGAGCACCCCTATGTCGCCCACGATCGGCGCGTCCGAGAAGTTCCAGCAGTCGCAGTCCGGGGAGACGGCTGTCACGAACGACAGGTACACGACCTTGCCTGCCTTGCCCGCCACGACGCCGGCGACGTGCTCGACTATCTTCTCCTGCAATGCCTCCGGGGTAGTCTTCCACTGAGTCGCGATCGCCCCGTACGGGCAGCTTGCCACGCACTCGCCGCAGCCGTAACACGTTGCGAGATCGACCTGCGCGACGCGGTCCGGCCCGATGACGATGGCGTTCACGGGGCACCATTTCACGCACCGCCCGCAGGCCGTGCACGTCTCCGCGGTGACCTCCGGCCGGAAGTCGGCATGCATGCGCTGCTTGGCCGAGCGGCACCCCAGCCCCATGCCGACGTTCTTGAGGACTCCGCCGAATCCCGTGGCCTCGTGCCCCTTCACGTGAGTCACAACGACCATTGCGTCGGCGTGGACCGCGGCGGAACCGAGCCGGACGCTCTCGAAGTGCTTCCCGCCAAGGATGGGCACGTCGACGGCGTCACGACCGTCGAGCCCGTCGGCGATGATGATGGGCGCCTCGACGGTCGCGTACGCGAACCCGTTGTGCACCGCGCACGCGATATGGTCCACGGCGTTGCTGCGCTGGCCGCGATACAGCGTGTTGGCGTCGGTCAGGAACGGGCTGCCTCCGTGCGCTTTGATGCGCGAGACGACCTCGCGGACGAAGACCGGGTGGACGAACCCCGTGTTGCCTTGTTCGCCGAAATGGAGCTTGACGGCGACGAGGTCCCCCTCCGACACGGCGTCTCTCAGGCCGGCGCGCTCGAGCAGGCGGCCTGCTCGAGCGACCATAGAGACCTTCTTCTGCGATCGCATGGGAGCGAAATGGACGACGGGGACGCTCACCTGTGCATGCCTTCCCTGGACTCGTATTCGTCGAACGCCAGTGCCGCCGCGCCGACGACCCCCGCGTCGTTGCCCAGCTGAGCCGGCACCACCCTCACATCCCGGCGCCCCGCCAGCGCTCCGCCGGCGACCGCCTGCGACACCCTCTCGATGATCAGCGGGCACGTCTCCCCGATCCCGCCGCCGATGACCAGCAGCTGCGGGTTCAACACGTTCACCACACCCACGAGCGCCTCTCCAAGCACGTGACCCACGTTGCCCATTATCTCAGCCGCGGCCTCGTCGCCTGCATTGGCGGCCTCGATCACGATCTCCGCGGTGATCGAGTCCGGGTCGTCACCGGCTCGCCTCAGGATGCTCGAACCGCGGAACGTCGCCGCGGCTTCCTTGGCGACGCGGATGATGGCCGGCCGGGCCACGAAGGCTTCCAGGTGTCCGGTGCCTCCGCACGGACATTCCGGACCTTCGAGGTCGACCACCATGTGACCGAACTCTCCGCCGAGGCCGCGATGCCCCCGGTGGATCTGGCCGCCGACGAAGAGCCCGCCTCCGACGCCGGTGCCGATGGTCACCATGACGAAGTCGCGCGCACCCTTCGCGGCGCCTGCGCGATACTCGCCCAGCGCCGCGGCATGGCCGTCGTTGTCGATGGTGACCGAGTGCTTCACTCGCGACATGACGAGTCCGCGCATGTCCACGCCGCCAAGCGGGAGGTTCGTGCAGAACTCGACCGTCTGGTGCCCGAAATCGATCTGGGCCGGCAGGCCGATCCCGATCCCGGCGATCTCGGAGGGGTGGACGCTCGAACTCACTTCAGCGATGCACTCGATGATCGCGTCGACGACGCCGAAAGGACCGCCCTTGGGGGTGGCGCGGCGCATTTCGCGCACGATCCGCCCCTTGCGTTCCACCAACCCCGCGGCGATCCGGGTGCCACCCACGTCGAGCCCGACAGCGTAGCTTGCCCGCATCGCCCCTCCATCGTAGAAACGGACCCCGACCCGATATGGCGGCCGAACATGAATGATACCCCTCACACATGACAGGCGATGCGGCGCCGAGACGCCCTCGCCGACCCCCTCGCGGCCTCAGTAGTCCCAGAGCACCCCGCGCGACTTGAGAAGACCCAATGCGCGCATCCGGGCCATCATGTCGGCTTCCGAGACGCCGAACAGGCGCCCGAGGTAGCGGTAGTCGTTGAACCACTTGGCCGCCTGGGCTCGCACGAGGTACTCGGGCATGACCAGCTCTTCGGCCATCATCCCCGCGATACGGTGCTCGGGCTCCGTGTCCCGGGGATACGGTGTGGAAGGATCGTCGATGCGTGCCAAGACGTGCGAGATCAAGTGCGCGATCCCGTCGCGGCGAGCGATCCCGGACGCCGTGGAGTTGACCAATATGACCGGCATCCCATCCTCGACGACGATCGCGCCCGTGAACCAGGCGGGGAACGTCACGGACATCACCGGAACGCCCACGCGGCGCACAAAGTCCTCGACCGGGACAGGCGGTTCACAGATCCCCGCCTCTCTCAGTCGAGCCTCCACGAGCCCGCGATAGTGTGCGTCGGAGCGCAGCGGCACCGTCGGTTCATCCCACTCTCCACTGCTGGTCGGAAACAATCGTTCCATGTATCGGCATTACCGATACTCTAGTCGTGAGCATGTCGATGGACCACGCCCCAGATGTCCGGGCGATCCAACGGGATGTGCCCGCTTCGCCGATGCCGCCAGGGGCGATCCTGCCCGGAGAGCAGACGATGGTCGAGAAGGGACAGACGGGCGCGGAAGAGGTCGTGCGTGCGTTGGCCGCCGCCGCGGCCGCCGTCCGCCTCTACCCACCCACGAGTGCGATCCCGGCGCAGGCCATCGAGCGCGTCGTGAGGGTCAGCGAGGCTGCGACGCGCGCGTCGGGCGGGCCGGTGCGCTTCGTCGTGGAGCCGCGGAGCTTCAAGGTCGGCGACGTCGTGGTCGCCGAGGGACAGCCTCAGGTCGCGGGTCTCGCCGAGATGCTCTACGCCCATCAGGTCGGCCAGCTCATCATCGCGCCCCAACTGGCGTTCGACGAAGTGAAGGCGTTCGTCCGGTGTGCCGTGTCTGACGCCGCTGCTGTGCGTGAGGAAGGCGGCCTTCGCGCCGTGCTCGTGTCCGCGGGCGTCGCGCACATGTCGGTGATCGAGATGACCCTGCGAGCATCGACCGAAGAAGGCCTCGCGGGTCTCGATCTCACGTCCGCACCGCTTGAGGGCGTCGCCCCGGCCGTGGTCAGGGCCGTGGCAGCGTGGGCACGATCCTCCGCAGCCGGACCCGGCGAGGACCAGGTCGCGGAAGCGATCGGCGATCTGGAGTCCGCCACCGGCGGGTTGGCCGCCGAGCGCGTCGCCCAGGCCCTACTCCGGCTCGACGAGCAGACCCGGGGAGCCATCCTTGCCGCCGCGGTCAGGCAAGACGCCTCAGGCCGACCCATGCAAGGGATGCTCGACGTCATCGCCCGCATGAAGCCGGCGAGCTTGGCGCGCCTGCTGACGCTCGCTGCGGCGCGCAGCACGGGAGACACCGGATCGCTCATGGAGAAGCTCGCACTCCCGCCCGAGGCCCTCCGTGCGCTCGAGTTGCTCCTGCGGACGTCGCCTCGCTCCGAGGCGGATTCTGGTGTGCCCTCGACCACCGACGCCGGGGCGATAGCACGCGAGGCCGCCGTCGAGACGGAGGAAGACGACAGCGCCATCCGAAGCGCCCTTACCACCCTGGAACGCGGGTCGCAGGCACCGCGGGCGCTCGATACGACCTCGCTGCTTCTCGAACGGACGCCGGACATCCCCACCATCGAGGCGGTGTCTGACGCTCTGACCAAGGCTGTCGCCTCCGGGGCGTTCAGCTCGGCGCGAGCCGCACTCGACAGATTGGCGACTCTCGCAACCAGGCCTGATCTCGAGATGTCGGTCGTGCGTGCGCGAAACGCACTCGCGCAAGGGGACGCGCTCGTCCGCGGCTGCATGACGCTCACCGAGAGAGCCGACCCCTGGGACGCGGCCTCCGTTCTGGACGCGGCGGGCGTGGCTGGGGCCGAGGCGTTCCTCGACGCCTGGCTGCGCAGCACCGCGGAACACCGGATGTTGCTCGAGCTGGTGGCTCGCGCCCTTCCCGACGCGATCATAGCGGCCAGCGGTCGCCGCCTGCGCGCCGGCGAGCCTACCGACCTGCGGGAGCTCATCGACCTTCTCAAACGGCTGGGAGATCGCCGTGCCGTCGCGGCGCTGTCGAACGCGCTCGACCATCCTGTCGCCGAAGTACGCGCATCGGCCATCGTCGCCTTGGCCGAACTGGACGTCGATGAGGCCTGGGCGGCGATCGTCAGCATGCTCACTCACCCAGTGGAAGCGACGGCCCGGGCTGCGCTGGCGGCGATCCGCGCGTCGGGCAGGCGCGCGGCGGTCCCTGCTATGCTGGCCGTGCTCCAGATGAAGACTCCCCGGAATAGGAATCAGGATCTCAAGCGCGAAATCATAGGTGACCTGCGCCGGATGGGCGCGACCGAAGCGCTGCCGGCCCTGAGACGGATCGCGACGCGCCGGTTGGTGTTCAGGCGCAAGCCGCGCGACCTGCGTGAAGCGGCCCGCCGGGCCGTGAGAGAGATGCTCGAGGCGCCCAACGGCGAAGGAGAGAAGGTAGACAAGTGACCGACATCGACAACCGTCCGGATCGCCTGGAGACCCCTGAGGAGATGGCCGCGGCGGCGGCCGGCTCGGCGCGGTCGCCGTTCTCGAGCCGCAAGCGGCTCGAGCGCGCCCGCGAGCTGGTACGCTCCATCGCCGTGGCCTCGACCAATGCGGCGCTGTACCCGCCGACACACCCCTCGGTGGCCCAGTCTGTCGGCGAGCTCGTCGAGGCCGTGGCCGGGGTCGTCGAGCTGGGATTCGAGGAGATCACGCTCAACATCTACAAGGGCACGTTGTTCGTCGAGGACCACGTGCTCCCCGAGGAGAGCGCGACCTACGCGAAGCTCATCGACGAGTTGCTGGCTCGAGGCATCTCGGCGGTCACGTTCTCCGAGGATTTCGGTACCTCCGACGGGGACGGCCTGATCGCTTTGATGGGCGCGAGCGACGTGCACGACGTGAACTCCGCGCGCGAGTTCCTGGGGGCGAGAGGCGTGAGCGCCATCTCGGTGGCGGAGACGACCACGCTCGCCGACGAGGAGCGTGGCGGGACCACGAAGGAGGCCAAGGCCAAGCTCCGCAAGCACTATGAGGGCGGCATCGCGGCCATGCGCGACGTGGAGACCCAAGTCAAGCTCGGCAAGGTGTTCGCCGTCGGGCCGCTCCAGGGGCTCGTGAACGCCTTGCTGCAGAACCTGTTCACCGATTCGGCGGCCGTGCTGGGCCTGACCGCCATCAAGAGCCATGACGACTACACGCTGAACCACTCGATCAACGTGTGCATACTTTCGCTGTCGCTGGGCGCCTCGCTTGGACTGGACGAGGAATCCCTCCGTTCGCTGGGATTGTCGGCGTTGCTGTACGACCTCGGCAAGGTGCGCATCCCGGAGGTGATCCTCAACAAGGAGGGACCCCTCACGGCCGACGAGTGGCAGATCATCAAGAGTCACGCGGCCGAGGGCGCCGACCTCCTCAAGCGCATCCAACTGGTCGACCAGATGCCCATGGTGGTGGCGTTCGAGCACCATCAGAGGCACGACCTGCAGGGATACCCCGAGACCGCGGCCACGCAGGAGCAGCATCTGTTCTCGAGGATCGTGGCTCTATGCGATGCATACGACGCCATGACCACGTCGAGGCCGTTCCGTCGCGAGATCCGTCCCGACAAGGCCCTCGCCGTGCTCATGCAGGGGCGCGGGAAAGCATATGACCCGTCCATCACGAAGGCCCTCGTCGCAATGCTCGGCATCTATCCCATGGGCGCGGTCGTGAAGTTGTCGGACGGCATGACGGCCATCGTCTTTCGCGTGAACCGGGACGACTTGCTGTGCCCGCGGGTGAAGGTGCTGATCGACGCGGACGGACGGTGGATAGACGAGCCGCAGATCGTCGACCTGCGGATCATCGACCGCTCCTCGGGACTGCCCGTACTGACCATCGCGGAGTGCATCCCCTCGGCTGACGCCGGCATCGACGATGTGTGGGAGTACCTGTAGACGCGGGCGCGATCCGCGAGTCCGCGCGTACGACGACGGAAAGGGCCGCACCGGATGGCGCGGCCCTTTCCGTGTTGCCGACCGGACGCCCTCAGTACAGGGCGCCCTCCGCCGGTCCGAAGTCCGAGTCCGACGGCATGCTAAGGCTGTCCAGCTCCTGCTGCATGGCGTCCAGTTCCTTATCGACCGCCCCCACGTCCGTCGGCGCGTTCGCCGCGCTCGCGCCGCCCTCCGCCGGAGCCTCGGCGGACGACGCCACCGACTCCGATGCGCCCGACGACCCCGCGGCCTGTGAAGACGACGGTGGGGCGACCATGCGAGCGGACGACTGCGGTGTTCCGCATCCGGTCAGCACGACCATGGCGGCAGCCGCGACGATCGCGCTCAGACCGACGCCGATCCTCGCGATCCATGTCGCTGTGGCCGCTCCCGAGTTCACTGCACTGTGCCCTTCAAGCCGTTCGCGACCGCGCGAAGGTCCAACACGGCGTTGCGCAGGGAGATACGGGCCTTCTTGAGCGTCTCGGCGGCCGTGCGTGCCTGCGCGCGGGCAGCCTGGAAGGCCGCCTTCTTGTCCGTGGCATCCGGCACGGCCTTGAACAGCTGCACCGCGCTCAACTCGGCGGCCTTGGCTTCCGCGAGCAGGGAGGTCGCCTCGGTCAGCTTGGCGCGAACGGCCGTCACGTCGCCGCCCTTGTCAGCGATCTTGCCGGCCAGCGTCTCGACCCGGGCGATCCGCTTGCCCAACCGGTCGGCGGTCGCGTCGAACACCATCGCGCGGCGCTGAAGGACAAATGTGATGCGGTTCCTGAGCATGCCCATCTTGCGCGCGGCGAACACCTGACGGCTCGCGTCGGCCGAGGCCTTCGGGGCTCCGAACTTAGGCGTGCCGCGCCCCGGAATGGCGTAGGCGGCCGCGGGCACTACGAGAGCGGCGGCGAGGACGCCTGCCACGCCTGCCCTGATCATGCGTCCTTTGTTCATGGTCGTCTCCGATCGATCACCACGCGGGCGGCGTGTCCACCCGATGCCCTTGAGTATCGGCGGACGTGATTGTCTGCGTGTTGGCGCCGTGTTGAGTTCGTGTTGAGACGGTCCCTCAGGACAGGGGCAGCTCGATCGTGAAGCGAGCCCCTCCGAGTTCGGGAGAAGCATCCTCCCAGACTCGTCCGCCCATGAGCTCGACCACGCGCCGGCATATCGCGAGGCCGAGCCCGCTGCCGCCGTCAGCGCTCGCGCGCGACGGGTCGAGCTTCGTGAAGCGTCCGAACACGCGCTCGCGATCCTCGACGGCGATGCCCGGACCGTCGTCCTCGACCTGCATGCGCCACCGGTCGCCCCTCGCGCCCGCGCCCACGTGGATCCTCCCGCCGTCCGGGGTGTAGCGCAGGGCGTTCTCCACCAGCGCAGACACCGCCTGCAGGAGGCGCTCTCCGTCACCGAGCGGGACGGCGTCGCCGGGATCGACCCGGAAGGTCAGGCCCCTGGCGGCGGCCTGAACGCCGAAGCGCACGCGGAGCGTATCCGCGAGCGCCGCGACATCGATGGGTTCGCGACACATTTCCACGGCTCCGGCATCGAGGTCGGCGAGCGACAGCAGGACCGACGTCAGGTCCGCCAGCCGGTCGGCCTCGGCTCGGATGATCCCCGCCGCTCGATGCATCCCGGCCTCATCGCCGACGGTGCCGTCGAGCAAGGCATCGGCGAAGCCGCGTATCGATGTGATCGGAGTGCGCAACTCGTGGCTGACATCGCCGACGAACTCCTGCTGGGCGCGCAGTGTGTCCGCGACCCGTTCCGACATCTCGTTGAAGGCCGCCGCGAGCTGCGCCACCTCGTCTGAGCCCTCGACAGGCACGACGCTCCCCCACTGGCCCTCCGCCACAGCGTTGGCGCCGTCGGTGAGGCGCACGATCGGCCCCGTGATGCGCCGCGCGAGCCACGTGCCCGATCCGGCGGCGAGAACCAGGGCGATCAGCGCGGCGGCGGCGATCGAGGCGAGGACCCAGGCGTCCGCCCGGCGGATGTCGGCCAGCGGACGGGCCCCGACCAGGTATCGGCGGGGCTTCCCAGGCGCGTCGAACGAGGCCGGCACCGCGACGACGGCGACGCTTCCGACTCCGGCGAGGTCGAGGATCGCGCTTCGGGCCGCGAACTCCGACCCGGGCATCGAGAGATCGGCGATCGGATACGACTTCGCGCCCTGCGAGCCGGCCGTACCGTACAGCACGGTCCCGGCGCCGTCCGTGACGGCGAGACGAGCTGCGATCAGCCCCGCTTCGACCTTGAGCAGGCGCGCGCGCACCTGGCCCGAGTCCTCGATGCTGCCCGGGACGACATCCCCGACGGCCACACCGCTGGCGATGACGCCGACCTGCCTCTCGAGCTCGGTCAGGCGCAGGGAGAGGGTCTGCTGGGACCACAAGGTGTAGAAGACGGCGACCGCGACCGCGATGCTGAGAGCACCGACCGCGAACAGCGTGAGTCGGAGACGCCGCGCCAGCGGGCCCCCGCGAAGCGAGGCGATCCGGCTCACATCGCGGCCTTCCGAACGCGATAGCCCACACCGCGGACCGTCTCGACGAACCTGGGGGACTCCGCCGTGTCGCCGATCTTCTCCCTCAGGTGTTTGATATGGACGTCAACACCCCGTGCCCCGACGTAGTCAGCGAATCCCCAGGCGCTCTCGAGCAAGCGCTCACGGGAGAAGACGAGACCCGGTTCGGTCGCCATGGCCGCGAGCAGATCGAACTCCTTCGCGGTGAGTTCGACGGTCCGGCCGTCGACCGACACGGAGCGTTCGCCCGGGTCGATGGACAGACCGCCGATCGTGATCCGTGGCGACGCGGCGTGC
This sequence comes from Coriobacteriia bacterium, assembly GCA_025361335.1. GTDB lineage: Bacteria > Actinomycetota > Coriobacteriia > Anaerosomatales > PALSA-660 > JANYAK01. The sequence goes on along the minus strand of JANYAK010000036.1, from coordinate 32,048 downwards.
GCGGGCTCTTCGCCTGGGGAGCGGCGAAGGACGGCCCTGGCCCTGGCGACGAGCTCGGCGGGACTGAACGGCTTGGTCACGTAGTCGTCGGCACCCGCCTCGAGGAGGCCGACCTTGTCCAGGTCGCTCCCCCGGGCTGTGAGCATGATGATCGGGACGGCGGATCCCTCGCGGATGCGCCGACACACGTCGCTGCCTTCCATGCCGGGCAGCATGATGTCGAGAAGGATCAGGTCCGGCTCGTCATCGAGCGCGGCACGCAGGCCCGACGGGCCGTCCGCCGCCTGGCGCACCTCGAACCCGGCGGCCGTGAAGTACACGGTCACCAGCTCGCGGATGTTCGCCTCATCGTCGACGACGAGCACGCTGGGCATGGTCGTACCTTTCGTCGCTGACCGGCCAGTCGCAAGTGTACTCCGCGGCCATCAAAGTCACGGACGTCGCGACGAGCGCCCGACGGCCGCCGGACGGTGCGCTAGCGTCCCAGCATCGCGAACGCCAGCAGTGCGAGCGCGCTGCCGCCCATGAGCAAGGTGACCACCCAGCCCCACACGTTCACCCACCGCGAGCTGGTGAACTCACCCATCACCTTCTTGTCGCGGCCGATCCTGAAGATGAAGAACATCAGGATGGGGGCTATCACGCCGTTGACGATTGCGGCGTAGTAGAGGGCCTTGATCGGGTTGATGCCGATGAAGTTGAGCGCCATGCCGCCGAGCATCGAGGCTCCGATGACCAGGTAGAAACCTTTGGCGGATGTGAACCGCTCGCTGAGGCCCTCGTGCCAGTCGAACAGCTCGGCGACGGCATACGCGGAGGATCCGGCCAACACGGGAACGGCCAGCAGGCCCACTCCGAAGATGCCGACGGTGAACAGCACCGAGGCCAGGTTGCCGGCCAGGGGGCGCAGGGCGAGGGCCGCCTTCTGCGCCGAGTCCACGTTCGTGATGCCGTGGTCGTGCAGGACGAAGGCGGTGGTCACGATGATGAACAGGAAGACGACGTTGGCCAGCGCCATGCCCGTGTAGGTGTCCTTGCGCATCTCGCGCAGCTCGTGCGCGATCGCGACCGTGCGGAAGTCGCCGATCTCGCCCCGGTCGCGCTCCTGCTCGACCTCCTCCGACGCCTGCCAGAAGAACAGGTAGGGCGTTATCGTCGTCCCCATCACCGCCACCATCGCGGCCAGGAAGGCCGCGTTGAGCTCGATACGCGGGATGGCGAGGCTCCTCAACACAGCGAGCCAGTCGGGGCGGATGAGGAACCCCGTGATGATGTAAGCGACCAGGGACACGGTGAGCCACTTCAGGATCGGCGCGTAGCGATGGTAGGGCACCAGGATCTCGAGGGCCGTCATGAGCAGAGTCAGGCCCACCACAGCGACGATGAAGCCCACAGGGACCACCAGTCGCAGGGACGCCGCCATGGCGCCGATGTCGGCGCCGATGTTGACCGTGTTCGCGACCAGAAGGAGCCCGACGATCGGGTAGAGGACGCGCTTGCCGAACCGCCGCCCGATGACGTGCGCCAAGCCCTGCTCGGTCACGATCCCGATGCGCGCCACCGTCTCCTGGACGGCGATCATCATGGGCAGGAGGTAGACGGCGAGCCACGACAGCCCCAGCCCGTAGGTGGAGCCCACCGCCGAGTACGTGCCGATCCCCGAGGGGTCGTCGTCCGAAGCACCGGTGATCAGGCCGGGGCCCAGAGTCCGCAGGTACGACACGTGGTGCTGCCTGACGATGTCGTGCGGCTGGCCCAAGTAGTCGCGCAGGGCATCCTCGGAGACGCGCAGCGTACCCCGATCGAGGACCCCGGCTATCGCCCCGGTGCGCACCAGGAAGGCCAGCTTGCGGATCGGCAGGCCGAACCGCTTCCGGGCCTCCTGGAGCGTGAGCATCTTCGACAACGCGCCCCCTGGGCCGACGCGGGCGGATCGAGTCGTCGCGCCCGGATTCGACGCGCCGACCGACTCACACGATCACACTGCGGGGATAGGGTATCAGCTGGATATGACGCACGGCGAAGGGGGCACGTCATGGGTTGCTGTCTTGGAGTCCTGCTGCTCGCGGGCGCGCCGCGCCTTGCACTTCTCGTATGGTGGTTCATGGATCCCACTCGCGTAGTGGGCACGTTCGCCGGATGGGCTACGACGGTCGGGAGCGTCACGCCCCCGTCGTGGATCTGGCCGCTCGCGGGCTTCCTCGTGGTCCCGTGGACGACCGTCGCTTATGTCTTCGTGGCCCCCGGGGGGCTCACGACGCTCGAATGGGTCGTGCTCGGAGTCGCCCTGCTGTTCGACCTCAGCACCCATGGCGGCAGCGGTCGGGCGTATCAGAAGCGCCGTTCGAGCTGAACGAGCGGACGCCGTTCGCCCTGAGCATTCCGCGTTCCTGCGGAGTCGATCCGGACCGGACACGGCGACCGTGCGGCACGACTCACTCGCGGGAGGGAACATGGCGACTCTGATCGCCGACTACTACTGGCTCGGCGTCGTGGTGGCCGCGCTGTATTGGATCGCGATCGTGTCCACGATCGTGGCGGAGGACCGGGAACCTACGGTCACGCTGTCGTGGATCGTCATCCTCACCCTTCTGCCGGTCGTGGGACTGCCGATCTACTTCTTCGGGGGCAGGGACTGGCAGAGGATCCACGCCCGGCAGCGCTGGGTCGAGGACCTTCGAGCGCTGCGCGAGCCGTTCATGACGCGCCTGTACGCGAGGTACCGGGAGTATTCGGAGGCGACGATCGCAAGGTACCAGGCAAGGTCGATCGGGCGCCTGATCCGTGCCGTCTCCACCGAACGCGGCAACGTACCGCTTCCCGCGAACGGACTTGACCTCTGGCCGAACGGGGCCGACTACTTCTCCCATCTCATCGACGACATCAGTGATGCCCGGACCTCCATCCACATGCAGTACTACACGTGGGAGCGCGATGAGCTGACCACCAGGATCTGCGACGCGCTCACCGAGCGCCTCAAAGCGGGGGTCGAGGTGCGTATCCTCCACGACTTCCTCGGCAGCGCCTGGTATGGGAAGGACCAGCTGCTGGCGCTCAAGGCGGCAGGCGCCCGCGTCGGCTCCGACGTGAAGCAGATCCGCCGGCTCAACTACCGCGATCACCGCAAGCTGGCCGTGATCGACGGGGTGGTCGGGTACACGGGCGGCATCAACATAGGACAGGAGTACATCGACGGAGGCTCACGGTTCCCGAGTTGGCGCGATACCGGGGTGCGCTTCACCGGGCCGGCGACGGCCGAACTGCAGAACCTCTTCGCAGAGCGCTGGTACGAGGTGTTTCGGGAGAGCCTGTACGAAGAGCGGTACTTCCCAGCCTCGGACACCTCGGTACTCGACGAGCCGATCATGACCCAGATCGTCGCTCAAGGTGTCGAGGAGCGATGGTCGTCGTCCGCCCGCGCACACGAGATCGCCATCTCCGGTGCCCAGAAGCGTGTCTCGATCCAGTCCCCCTACTGGATCCCCGACCCGACGATGCTCGACATGTTCATCAATGCCGCTCTCGCAGGCGTGGAGCTGCGCTTCATGATGACCGGTCTGCCTGACAAGAGGCTCGCCTTCTACGCCGCGCAGTCGTACTGGGAACCAGTGCTCAGGGCGGGGGGACGCATCTACCTGTACATGGCGGGCTTCCTGCACGCCAAGACGATCGTGGTCGACGGAGCCGTCTCCGCCGTCGGGACGATGAACCTCGATATACGCAGCCTGAGGCTCAACCAGGAACTCATGGTGTGGGTGTATGACGAGGATGTCGCGGCTCGGCAAGAGCAGATCTTCGAAGCCGACTTGGCCGAGTGTCGCGAAGTCACCCTTGAGGACATCGCTTCGTGGAGCGCCGCGCAGCGATTCCGGAACTCGGCCTGCCGGCTCGCCTCCAACCTGCTGTGAGGAGGCGCGGCTGACGCGACCCGTCACAGAGGGCGGTCGTCCGACGGGTCTGGCGTCCACGCACTGAGGGCGTTAGCCTTGGCTCAGCCGACGAGCCGAACGGGGAGGCTCCGCGCGCCCGGATGGGGGTATCCGATGACGACCGAGCCGAAGATCAGGCGTTGGACGACGACGGTCACGGTGCTGACCGCGTCGGTTGCCGTGGCACTGCTGCTGGCCGGGTGCTTCGCCGACGACGGAGATCCGCTCGTCCCGGGCAAGAAGGGCGGCCCGTTCGACAACCTGCTGCCTCAGGAGCAGAGTTCCGAGAGGCCGGCGGCGGCCGCGCCGGCGAAGGCCCCCGCCGGGAAGGCGGAAGTGGTCTTCGACAACGGCAACACGCTTGGGATCCGCCCGGGCGGCGCGGCTCCCACATTCGCGCTCGCCAAAGCGGCCACGATCACCTCGATATCCGACTACCACTACATCGTGGGCGGCGGCCCGACGCCCGGCACGATCGGGCTCAAGGGCGCCGACGGCACGGTCTACGGACCGTGGCCCTGCAAGGGTACCGACGGTCAAGGCGGGGTGAAGAACGCTTACTGGATCGCGACGCCGAACGCCGCGATCCCCGCCGGGGCGTACACCGTCATGGATTCGGATCCGTCCACGTGGTCGACCGACGACATGGCGGGGGGCATGGGCTTCGTGACCGTGACCGCCATCTACAAGTAGGCGACCGCGGGCCCTCCAGGGCGGCTCATGCCGCGAGTGGCCGCCGATCGCTCTCGGAAGCGGCCGCGCCCGGGCTGAAGCCCCTGGCGATCAGCCAGACCGCCATGACCATCTCCTGCAAGAAGATCGGGGCGGCCAACACCATAAGCGCACCCTCAGGCTTCTGGCCGAACGCGACCAATAGAGCCATCGAGAACACCGATGCGAGCCCGACCAGACCCCAGACGGCCAGGGCGCCTATCACGGCCGCCTCGAGCGCAAGTGCGCCGGCAGCAGCCGGACCGATCTTCCAGTACGCGTATCCGGCCATGATCGACAGGATGACGAGTCGCACGACCTGGCCCACGGCCGGTCCGCCTGCGGCGAGTCAACTGAAGCCGGAGAAGACGATGAGGGCGCCCGCGACGAGGCACGTCCCTGCCGCCAGCCGCGGTGACCAGGCGTTCGGCCCGCCGGCGACCGCGTGCCAGATGGCGAACGCGATGAAGACGACGACGCCTGCGAGCATGGCAGCGATGGGCACGATGAACTTGCTGTCCATGGCTCAGCCGACCTCGCGCATCATCGCTTCGATGGACTCCACGCCGGTCGCGAGCCTGGCCAGGTCGGCCTGCATCGCCGCCTGCGTGTCCCGCACCTCTACTGCGAGGGTCGCGTAGTCCGCCGCCAGTGTCTGGTACTGCTCGTTGTGCTTCGCCTTCATCTCCGCGAGCTGGAAACGAGAGCGCCGGTATGCGGGTGTCTGCACGGCGGTGACCACCAGGAAGGTCACAACCACCAGCACGATCGCGAGCGGCCAGGTCAGTGTCATCTCTTCGCCTTTCCCGTCGGTTCGCTGTCCGCGCTCAGGGTCTTCGTCGCATCGCTGACGCGCTCGGGCGTCAGGCGCTCGTCGAAGTCCGTCACGCTGAAGAAGCGAAGCGCCTTTCCGTCTTCCGAGATCTCGTGGCGTCCGACCACGAGTCCCGCCTTCTCCAACACCTGCAGGTGCATGTGGAGGAGCGGACGTCCGATCCCGAGCTCCCGGGCCAATTCGCTGACGTAGCTCTCGCGGCTCCGCAGGGCCGCGAGTATCCGCAGCCGGTGGGGGTTCGCGAGGGCGCTCAGCATCTGAAGCAACTGGTCGCCGGTCCGATCGTCCGTCATGCCCTCTCCTTTACCTGTCAGAGCATGCTGACACGTGATGTTCTAGTGTGTCAACACCCTCTTCCGAGGCATCCTTCGCCGCAGGGAAGAAGAGAAGCCCCGGTCGATTCGACCGGGGCTTCATTCACTCCTATGGTGGCCAGAGACGGACTTGAACCGCCGACACGGGGATTTTCAGTCCCCTGCTCTACCAACTGAGCTACCTGGCCGTGTCGTGCAGGATATCCTATCCGTGGCGTGCTGGCAGGGTCAAGCGGACCCGCACCGGCCCTTGGCGCGACCGCTGATGCCCTTGGCGCGGCCACCTGGAGCTCCACCAGCGTCAGAACGGCATTGCCGACGCCATGTCCTATACTCTGTCCGGGATCCGCGCGAGCAACGCGCCACGACCCGACTGGAGGTGCGGCTTGGCCCCGAGCGTGTCTGCGACGCCTGCTTCTCCGCCCGCCGACACCCCCGGTTCCCGCGGCGCCTTCCGCTCCGCGCTCCTCCCCGTCGGGCTGAGCGTCTTGGCTGCGGGCGGCCTGTACGCGGTGAGCCAGTACAGTTACATCCTCTTCCACGGGGCGATCGAGATGTTCGCGGCCGCGGTCGCCTTGACCATCTTCACCGTGACGTGGAACTCCCGCAGATTCATGGACAACCACTACGTGGGCGTGATCGGCGTCGCCTATCTGGGCGTGGGCATCGTCGGGCTGATGCACGCGCTGGCTTACAAGGGAATGAACGTCTTCCCCGGCGCGACCAGCAACCTGCCGACGCAACTGTGGCTCGTGGACCGATATCTCGCCGCTCTGGCGTTCCTGGTGGCTCCCTTGTTCATACGCCGCCGCCTCGACTTCCGGGTCGCGCTGTGGTGGACGCTCGGGGTGACCGCCGTTGCGCTCGGTGCCGTGTTCGCCGGCCTGTTCCCGACCGCGTTCGCCGAGGGCGTGGGACTCACGCCCTTCAAGGTCGCGAGCGAGTACACGGTGATCCTGGTGCTGGCCGTCGCGCTGTTCCTGCTGCTGCGGACGCGCGACCACTTCGACCGTCGGGTCTGGCGCCTGCTTGCGTCATCCATCGTGCTCACGGCGGCCGCCGAGGTCGCGTTCACGCTCTACGCAGACCCGTTCGGGCCGTTCAACCTGATCGGTCACCTGGTCTACGTCGCGGCCGCAGTCCTGGTGTACCTCGCCCTGGTCAAGACTGCGCTCGAGGATCCGTACTCGGTCCTCTTCCGCCGGCTCAAGCAGCGTGAGGAGGAACTCGAGCAGGCGCGCATCCTGAGTGACGGCCTCACGCATATCGTCACGGGAGCGATGGCGACTCTCGATGTCGAGACGGTGATGCAGGAGACCGTGCGCCTCGCGTCCGAGGTCATGTCCGCGGACGCCGTGGCGGTCAGCCTCTCGACGGGGGACGGGTGGACCGTGCGCTGGACCCATGGACACCCGGATACGCTGGTGGGACGCGCGCTTCGGGCCGACGAGATCGCCCATGCTGCCGAGGCTGTCCGCACTCGGGACGTCGTGGCTATATCCGACGCCCGATCGAACGCCCTCACCCGCACCGGGATCCTGGAGTCCCTCGGCGTCCAGGCCGTGCTGACAGTCCCCTTCGCAGTCGCCTCGGAGCCGCTCGCCCTCCTGTCCTTCCATTTCCGCGAACCGCACGTGTTCTCCGACCGGGAGGTCGACTTCGCCCGTAGGCTGGCGACAGCTGTCGCCCTGGTCGTCGACAACGCCCGCCTTTTCGCGGCGGAGCACGAGGTGTCGGAGACCCTGCAGGCGGGCTTGCGGCCCGCACTAGATACCGTGGCCGGCGTCGAGACGGGATTCGAATACCGGTCCTCCCCCGGAGTGGGCACGCTCGGCGGGGACTTCTTCGACCTCTTCCTCATCGATGACACCCACGTGGCCATCATGATCGGCGACGTGTCGGGCAAGGGCATCCGCGCCGCGACGACCACCGCCACGGTCCGTGGAGCGGTGCGCGCGCTCGCCTACGCCGGCCTCGCTCCGGTGCCGGTGCTCAACGCTCTCAACACGACCCTTGAGCACCGCGGGCTGGATGCGGGGTTCGTCACCTTGCTGTACACGGTGCTGGATGTCGAGAGCGGCAAGATGGAGATCTGCATCGCCGGTCATCCGACCCCCTATCTGTGCGGGCGCGAGCGCCAACCGGACTTCGAGGCGATCGTCGACCCGCCGCTGGGCCTGTTCCTGGACCGCCCCTACCACTCCGGCGAAGCTCGCCTGGAGCGCGGCGAGGTGCTCGTCATGTACACGGACGGGTTGATCGACGCGCGCGCGGAAGGGTTGCCCTTCGGTGAGGAAGGCGTGTGCGCGGTCCTCTCGGGGTGCGCAGGCGCCCCCGTCCAAGAGATCGCCACGTCACTGGCCGATGCCGCGGAGCGCCATGCCGGCGGGGTGGTCCCGGACGACGTAGCGGTGCTCGCTCTGCGATTCCTGGGACGCTAGGGCATGACGGACGAGACGGTCACCACGGGCCGCAGCCGTCGGCTGGAGCGGCAGGCCGCGGCGCGAAAGGCACGACGACGAAGGACCGCGACCGTGCTCGCCGTCATCGTGGTGCTGGGGGGCGTGGCCGCCGGTGGCGCCTATGCATGGCGCGCCGTCGCGGCCGGAGCCACGGGAACGTTCCCGGCCCGCCTGCTGGCCGTCAACACCCCTACGAGCACGGCCGACAGCGCGGCCGTGGCCAAGGCCGCAGCCGCGGCCGCCGTGCCCGCGCGCGAGGACACCATCACCGTGATCGGCATCGGCGATCTGCTGTTCGACCTCGCCGCCGGGCGCCTGATCGCCGCGCAGGGAGGCGCCGCGCCGCTGGCCAAGGTGGCGCCGATCCTCGCGAACGCGGACCTGACGATCGCGAACCTCGAAGGGCCGCTGTCCACGCGCGGGACGAAAGTGTCCGGCAAGCCCGACAACCTCATCTTCGAGGGGCCGCCCAAGGCCGTCGAGAGCCTGACATCAGCCGGCATCGACGTGGTCGCGCTCGCCAACAACCACGCTATGGACTACGGCGCCCCGGCGGTGGAGGACACGCTGGGGACGCTGGACGCCGCGGGTATCGCGCATGCGGGCGCGGGCATGGACCGCGCGGATGCGTGGAAGCCGGCGATCATCGAGCGCAAAGGGCGCACAATCGCCTTCCTGTCCTTCACCCAGCGCATCCCGTCGTACTTCCTGCCGACGGCGACCACGCCTGGCGTTGCCTCGGGCAAGGACATGAAGGCCGTCACGGCCGCCATCCGATCCGCGCGCGCGCAGGCCGACTACGTGATCGTCTCGTTCCACTGGGGTGTCGAGCAGAGCTACGACGCGAACGCCGGGCAGAAGCGCGACGGGCGTGCGGCCATCGACGCGGGCGCGGACATGGTGCTGTCCCACCACCCGCACGTCATGCAGGGCATCGAGTTCTACAAGGGCAAGCTGATCGCCTATTCGCTGGGGAACTTCATCTTCCCGTACAAGACGGTCGAGGGGCGCAAGTCCTTCATCCTCAAGGCGTCGCTCGGTCCCCACGGCGTTTCGGGGGTCACGGCCGTGCCGGTCTACCTGGGCGAATGGGGTCGCCCTGTCGTCCAGACCGGCGGCAGCGCCGCGGGCATCCTGGGAAAGCTGAAGGCGATCTCGGCGCCCATGGGGACGAGCGTGATCATCGAGGGCGACACCGCGCGCGTCGTCCCGAAGTAACGTACGCCTGACGGCGGGCGGGTCTCAGTCCTCGTGCGCGCCGACCTCCGCGCCGGGCGCCAGAGCGGCCGCCGCGGCCGCCTGACGGGCCTCGAGGGCCGCGACCCTCGCCCCCAGGGTACCCACGGCTGCCTCGTCGACCTCCGCGTGGCCCACCATCGCGGGCACCATCGGCCGTCCGCGAACGAACTTCAGATAGCCCAGACCGATGGTGACGACCAGGGCGAACAGCACGACGAGGAAGCGGGCAGTCGAGCTGCCGCTGAAGATGACCCATCCCGTGCCGTAGAGCATGGTGAACAGTCCGCCCAGCAACAGGCCGTTGGACAGCACCTTCAGTTGCTCGGATCTGATCAGCGACACGCCCATGACGAGCGTCGCGAACAGGACGAGCACGATGCTGGTATTGCGCGCCCACAGCTCCGTCTCGGCCTGCTGCACCTTCTGGAGGGCGTCGATCCGATCCTGGAGCGCGTTGTACTTGGCCCGATCCGACGCCGACAGCTGCGCGGGGTCGCCCTTGGGGTTGATGTCCATCTGCTGGCGGTTCAGCTTCTGCATCTGGTCGTTGAACTTCTGGTCCGGCGACTTGTAGAACGTGTTCACACCGACGCCGATGAACGCGAGCACCATGAGCCCCACGAAGAACGAGAAGATCGTCTGCAGCGCGTCACGCTGACGGTCCCTGGCCATGCGGCGCCCCCCTGTCGGTGCGGGTGATCGGTCAACCTCTATCGTACCCGGGACGGTCTCGCGGCGCGCGCTCCGGTCGAGGGCTGGGGCCGCCGGCCGACCGCACTCACTGGTGGTCGTTGAACCCCGCGGCGCAGTGGGAGCCGTCGCAGAACGGCTTATTGGCCGACTCGCCGCAGCGGCACAGCGTCATCCGGTTGCGGACCTCGTACACGTAGCCGTCCGACGACTCGACCGGGATGCCGCCGCGCACCCACACTCCGCCGCTGACCCCGATGTCCGGATCCTCGATCAGCCCGATGGACGGCTCGAAGAAGGGCTCGATGGGTTCTCCCGTGGCCGCGTCGCAGGCGACGTAGCGGCCCGATGGACACATGCCCGCCTGCCCGATGACCTGGGTGGCGACGTCGGGATCGCCGGTGCGGTCCACGAGGCGCCACAGCTTGCCCCGCGCCGCACAGAACCGGGCTTCCGAGCACAGGTCCTTCGCATCGGTCAGCGCGGCGCCGGGACCCTCGCACCGCTCGGCGCGCTCGGCGTACGGCTCACGGCTCGCGGTCTCGGTCCCGTCGAAGCCGATGGATGCGTGAGTCCCGTCGCAGAACGGCTTGTGCGCCGACTTCCCGCAACGGCACAGCGAGTAGGCCTCCTTATCGGGATACCGCGCGCCCTCGCGCCACTCGACGGACTCCCCGCCATCGTCACAGACGATGATCTGCTCGGCGAGCGGGACGCCGCCCGAGACGATGTAGGGACCATCGGCACATATCCTGATCCTGGGCTCGTGCGGGCACATGCTCGCGACCTTCCGCATCGGTGACGTCGCCCCATTGTGTACCAGAACGTTCCCCGTCGGCATCCGAACGCACGAGGGAGTCGGCAACGCTGCTAGACTCGGCAGTGGATCACGCCGGACAGGTCGCGGCGACATAGGACGCTCAGATGCCGATCGAGCAGGACTACATCCTCCGACTCATCGCGATGTCCGGCGAGATGGTGCGCCGCGCCTTGGAGAAGACGCGCGCGGGGCAGACGGCCGAGGCGCTGGAGCTGCTCGACGAGGCGGTCCAGCACCTGGTGAACACCAGCCCGCGCCTGTTGGAGCGCCTCACGCCGGACGGCCTCGTGACGTTCCTCGGGGCGGGCGGGCCCGTCGACCCTCTCCTGGCCGCGTCGCTCGCAGACGCGCTCGACGCGAAGGCCGATATGCTTTCGGCCCTGGGCCGCGCCACCGAGGCGGACCTGCATCGCGCGCAGGCCGACGCTCTGCGCGCGGCCGCCACCACTCAAGACGGCGCGAGCGATTTCCTCGGGTAGGGTATGGTCGTCACTGGGGGGGCCGCACGCCAGGGGGCCGCACGCCGCGCCCGCACCGCGTCCAAGGAGACCACGACATGTCGCGATTCGATTGGGACCCCGATCTGGAGACCGGCATCGCCCAGATCGACGACCAGCACCGCAGCCTGTTCGCGCTCGCCAACCACCTCTACGAAACGGTCGAGGGCAAGGAAGAGCGGGACGAGATGGTCGAGGACGCCGTGTACCGGCTCGCCGACTACGTGGTCGAGCACTTCTCGGACGAGGAAGCCATGATGGCGAGGTGCGAATACCCCGAGCTACAAGTGCACCACTGGCTCCACGAGCATCTGACCGCCGAGACCCTGCGCCTCGTCGCTCGCTACATGAACCAAGAGGATGTCCTCCCCGAGACGTTGGCCCCGTTCATCGCCGACTGGCTGAGGACCCACATCCGGGCCGAGGACATGAGGTTCGTGGAATACGCCCGCACCTGCGAGTGACTCCCGCGCCCGCCGGGCAGTCGGCGCGCGCGGCCTTGCGCGGCGCTAGCCCTGCGAAGCGTCGAACATCCGCTCAAGGGACTCGGTGAAGTGCTCGCGGTCCTCGTCCCGGAACGGCGCCGGGCCCCCGGTCCGGCCGCCGGCACGGCGGTGCCGCTTCTCCGCGTGGCGCAGCTCCATCTCGGCGTCGATGGTGGCGAGGTGGAACACCCTGCCGCGGACCCCGATCGCGCCGGCGCCACGGCCCAGGACCATGGCGGCCAGGCCGATGTCCTGAGTCACGACGATGTCTGCGGGGCACAGCCTCTCGATGATGGCGAAGTCGGCCGAGTCGGGACCCGTGGCGACCTGGACGGACTCCACGCCCGAACGGCGCGTATGACGCTCGAAGTTCTGCGTCCCGTTGCCGACCAGGACCACGCGCGCGCCGTGCGATCGAGCCACATCGATCGCCTCCCGGGTGACCGGACAGGCGTCCGCATCGATGAAGAGGGTCCTCACGCGCCCTGGGCATCCCGCGCGACGTAAAGCGCCCAGCGCTCGTCGACCCACATCTGTACGGCGGCCACGGCGTCGTCGGTCATCCCGCGGAACCGGCCCTGGGTCTCGATGTAGTCGGCCACCGGCACCCGCGGCTTGCCGCTGCGCGCGAGGGCGGCGCTTCGGCCTGTCAGTTTGAACACGCCGTCGACCACCTCGTAGAGCACCACGAGTCCCGCCTCGACCGCCATCTTGCCGAGGGCGACCGTGTCTTTGGGGTCGAAGCTCCAGCCGCTCGGGCAGGGCGTGTTCATGTGGATGTAGCGCAGCCCATGGATGTCGCGCGCCTTTCGGACCTTGTCGTACACGTCGGCGGGGAAGGCCGCCGACGTCGAGGCCACGTAGGGGATGCCGTGCGCCTCCATGATGCGGGGCATGTCCTTGGGGTTCTCCCGTTTGCCCGACCAGGTGGTGGTGGTGCGCGCGCCCGCAGGAGTCAGCCCGGAACGCTGGGTCCCGGTGTTCATGTAGGCCTCGTTGTCGTAGCAGACGTAGATGAAGTCCTCGTTGCGCTCGGCGGCTCCCGAAAGGCCTTGGATGCCGATGTCGGAGGTGCCTCCGTCGCCAGCCATCGCGAGCACGGTCATCTCTCCCGCGCGACCCATGGCGCGCAGGCCGGCCACGAGGCCAGACGCCGCCGCAGCCGTCGCGGGAAACGCCATGTTCACCCAAGGGACGGAGACCGACGAGATCGGGTACATGCCGCCGAGCACCGTGAGGCAGCTGGCCGGGACGGTCATCACCATGCGCCCGTCGAGCGCCTTCGTGATGGCGCGGAGGCCGATGCCGATGCCGCAGCCGGCGCATGAGCGGTTGCCCGACAGGACGAACTCGCGATCCGGAAGCTCTGTGATGCGCGTGGCCATGCTCACCCCTCCAGGTGGAGGTTGATCCAGTCGGTCGGGCGCTCGCTCGCGCCCGCATGCACGTCCGCCACGGCCCGTCGTGCCGCGTCCGCCAGCTGCTCGGGGGACACGTCGCGCCCGCCGAGCCCGCACACGGCGCCGAACACGAGGGGCGCATCGTTCACGCCGCACATCGCGGCGCGGAGGTCGGAACAGATGGGCCCCTCGTAGCCGTAGGACAGCGCCTTGTCGAACACCAGCGCTCCCTTGCGTCCGACGAGCTTCGCGCGCAGCGCCTCGACCGGGAAGGGCCGGTAGGACCTGATGCCGAGCACGCCGGCCTTCATGCCCTCGGCGCGCAGGGCCTCTGCCGCCACCGTGAGTTGGGTCCCCAGCGAGCCCGCCGCCACCAGCACGACGTCCGCGTCGTCGAGCAGGTATTCCCACGTCAGGCCGCCCCAGGCGCGGCCGAAGACCGCCGCGAACTCCTCGTCGACCTGGGGGATCACGTCGAGGGCCGACAGCAGCGCCTGGTGATGCAGGGCGCGGATCTCCATGTAGCCGTGGCAGGACGTCCCCTCGGCGTCCGCTCGCGGGTCAGCCAGCGTGACCGCACCGATGTTGCGCGGGTCGTCGGGGTCGACCACGGTGAGCGGAGCCGGCCTGGGCGGCAGGAAAGCGTCCGCCATCGCGGCGTCGGGCACGGAGACCGGCATGACCGTGTGCGACAGGAGGAAGCCGTCGTAGCACACCATCACGGGCACGTTGATGCGCTCGGCGATGCGGAACGCCTGCAGGAACGTGTCGAGGATCTCCTGGTTGTCGCGGCAGTAGAGCTGGACCCAGCCGGCGTCGCGCACCGACATGGAGTCCTGCTGGTCGTTGAGCACGTTCCAGGGCGCAGCCATCGCGCGGTTCGCGAGGCCCATGACGATGGGCAGACGGGCTCCGGCGGCCCACCAGACCTGCTCGTTCATGTAGGCGAGCCCGTTGGCGCTGGTTGCGGTGAAGACCCGGGCGCCGACCGTCGACGCCGCGATGCAGACCGACAGCGCCGAATGCTCGGATTCCACCGTGACGAACTCCGCTGGCAGCTCTCCCGACTCGACCCAGGCGGCCAGCGTCTCGACGACCGAGGTCTGCGGGGTTATCGGATACGCCGCGATGACCTGGACGCGCGCGAGCTTCGCGGCGGTGGCCGCGGCCTCGTTGCCGGTCATCACGGTCATCTGCTGGTCGGCCATCTCTGCGCTCCTTGCTTCGGCGCGCCCCCGCCGATCGTGCCGGTCGGAGAGGCCCACGGGTGAGCAGATTGTACAGGAGAGGCCCCGCGCCGCGGCTCCAACGCGACGCCGACTTGCCGCCTCAGTGGAGCCAGAACCACGCGATGAGCGCGGAGCCGATCAGGAACACCGCGATGAGAACCCCGCATCCCACGAGGAACATCCGCCCGGACTCGGCATCGGCGTCGTAGGGCTTGGTCGGCCTTCCCTCATCGGACGTGAGCCGTTCCACGCACAGTCACCGCCAGATCCGAGTCACCGCGGAGGAAGCCGCCGGCGAGACTCGCTAGCCCTCGCATGTCCCGTGCGCCCGCTCCGGCACCATGGCGATGGCGTCCACGGGACACTCTTGCGCGCAGATGCCGCAGCCCTTGCAGTACGTCAGGTCGATGACCGGAGCCGCGCCTTGTGTGATGCAGGCGTCGGGACAGTAGACCCAGCACAGCTGGCAGGTCACCTTGCCCGCCTTTGCGGCCATGCATACGGACGCATCGATCACCGGGCGGCTGTTGCGCCAGTCACCGGTGTTGCCCGCCTCGCCCACGCTGGGACGCGAGATGGCGATGTCGGATCCGCACGCCTTGGTTCCCACGGTGCTCCGTCCTTCGTCCGCGCTCATGCGCGCGTGCATTCGTACGATATCCGCGCCGCGTCGATGTTTCGGGTGGCCGCCGATCCCTTGAACGCGTGTCCGATGGCGGCCTCGACGTTCTCCATCGTGACGAGCCCGGTGGCCGCCGCGAACGCGCCGAGTATCGCTGTCGAGACCATCGGCTGGCCGCTCACGATCAGGCCGACCGCCTCCGCGGCGCCCGTCACGTCGCTGGTCACGACGCGCACGTCGTCGCGCAGCCCCAGCTCCGCCGCGGCCACCGTCGTGTTCACTATCATCACGCCCCCGGGCCTCATGCCGGCCGTGGCGTTGGCCACCGCGAGCAGGGAGTCGTCGAGGACGACCACGATGTCGGGCTCGGTCACCTGCGACAGGACGCGGATCGGTTCGTGCGCCAACCGGGTCGACGCGGTGATCGGCGCGCCGCGCCTCTCGGCGCCGAACGACGGCTGGGAGGTCACGCCCTCGAAGCCGCTGCGGTAGGCCGCGTCGGCGAGGATCTTGGCGCTGGTGACAGCGCCCTGGCCGCCCCGGCCATGCCAGCGGACCTCGTGCATGCCTTCTCCACCTTCCATCAGACCGTCGTCCCCGCCGCGCCGGGGCCCTTCTCGCCGGCGAACACGCCGATACGGATGCCCATCTGGTCCTTGGCCATGTCCCGCAGCTTGTACTTCTGGATCTTGCCCGACGCCGTCATCGGGAACTGATCGACGAAGAACACGTAGCGGGGGGCCTTGTAGCGAGCCATCCGCGCCCGCGCGTACTCCTGCACGTCGCCCTCTGTGAGGTCGGCGCCGGCGGAGAGGCGGATGAACGCCCCCACGACCTCGCCGTACTTCGCATCCGGCACGCCCACGACCTGCGCGTCCTCCACGCCGGGCATCGTGTAGAGGAACTCCTCGATCTCGCGCGGGTAGATGTTCTCCCCGCCGCGGATGATCATGTCCTTGATGCGCCCGGTGATGCGGTAGTAGCCGGCTTCGTCCACCGTGCCCACGTCGCCGGAGTGCAGCCAGCCATCCGAATCGATCGCCGTGGCCGTCGCCTCCGGCATCTTGTAGTAGCCCTTCATGATGTTGTAGCCGCGGCACAGGAACTCGCCGGACTCGCCCGGAGCGCAGTCCCGGCCGGTCTCCGGGTCGACGACCCGGACCTCGATCTCGTCGTGCCTGCGGCCCACGGTCTCGCACTTGCGCTCGAGCGTGTCGTCCACCGTGGTCTGCATGAATACCGGCGACGCCTCCGTCAGCCCATAGCAGATGGTCATCTCGCTCGCATGCATGCGATCGATGACCTGCTTCATCGTCTCGATGGGGCACGGCGACCCGGCCATGATCCCGGTGCGAAGGCTGGTGAGGTCGAACATGTCGAACATCGGGTGCGCCAGTTCCGCGATGAACATGGTCGGCACCCCGTACAGCGCGGTGCACCGCTCCTTCTGGACCGCGGCCAGGACGATCACCGGGTCGAAGGACTCGACCATCACGGCGGTGGCCCCGTGTGTGAGCACGGCCAGGATCCCGAGCACGATGCCGAAACAGTGGAACAGCGGCACGGGCAGGCACACGCGGTCGTCGGGGGTCAGGTTCTGGCGCTCGCCGATGTAGAAGCCGTTGTTGAGGATGTTGCGGCTGGTGAGCATGACGCCCTTGGGAAAGCCCGTGGTCCCCGAGGTGTACTGCATGTTGATCACGTCGTCGGCTTCCAGCGACGCTGTGAGGGCGCGCAGGGGCTCGTCCGGCGTGTGTTCGCCGAGCACGAGCAGCTCGGGCACGTTGTAGAAGCCGCGGTGCTTCTCGGGACCCATGTAGATGAGGGACTCGAGCCGGGGGAACTTGGCGGTCTTCAGGTGCCCCCGCTCCTGCGTCATCGACTCGGGCACGAGCTCCCGCACGATCTGCACGTAGTCGACGTCGCGGAAGGCATCGATGATGGCGAGCGCCTTCATGTCGGACTGCTCGATCACGTATGCCAGCTCGTGGGCCTTGTAGACCGGGTTGACCGTGATCAGCACGGCCCCGATCTTGGCGGTCGCGAAGGCGAGTGTGAGCCAATCGGGCACGTTGCGCGCCCACACGCCCACGTGGTCGCCTTTGCCGATGCCGATCCCGAGCAGGCCCTTCGCGAGGCGGTCGGCCCGCTCGTCGAACTCGCGGTAGCTCCAGCGCAGATCGCGGTCGGGGTAGACGACGAAGTCCCGTTCGGGACCGGCCGCCACCTGCTTCTCGAAGTACTGGCCGATCGTCAGGTCGGTATGCAGATCCATCGCCGGTCCCCTAGAACGGCGCGTACACGACAGCGAGGATCTTCGCTCGTGCATCGCCGGCCGAGCGGACCTGATGCGGCACGATGGAGTCGTAGTAGATGCTGTCACCTGCGCCCAGCGCGTGCAGGTCCTTGCCGTATTCGACCTGGACGGCGCCATCGAGCACGAAGATGAACTCCTCACCCTCATGCGAAGACAGCGATCGGTCCGCGGCCGGGTTCACGTCGATGAGGAACGGCTCCATGTGCCGCGCGCTCTTGCCGTGCGCCAGCGAGAAGAAGTCCAGCGTGCCGGTGGCCGTCCCGGTCTCGAGGTCCTTGAGCCTGGTGACCGCCTCACCCGCGCCCCCGCGCGTCACGACGGGCCCGACCTGGTCTTCGTCGTCCAGCAGGGTCCCGAGCCGAACGCCCAGAGCGCGAGTGATCTTGATCAGCGGTGTCAGACACGGCACCAGGGCCCCCTGCTCGATGCCCGCGATGAGGTGCGCCTCCGCCCCGGCCCGCTCCGCCAGTTCCTCGACGGAGAGCCCCAACGACTCGCGCAGCGTCGTGATCTTCTTACCTATCCGGTTCCCGTCGGTCATGACCGGCCCCTTCCCCGAACCTTCACGCGATCGCGTAGGGGAAGGGTACAACACGCGACCTGCGGACGATACCGGCGGGGCGTCGAGCGGCGGCGGGCCCCCCGTGTCGCGGCGTGCCCCTCACGCCGCACACGGGAATCATATCCCTGCGAGACCTCCTCCTTCCGACACGAGAGGCGCAGCCGCATGATCTACCCGCTGAGACGCATATGGGACCCTGCCGTGTACCAGGGCGGCACCCGCAACCGACGCTACTTCGAGGGCTGGTACTTCAAGCTGGTGGACGCAGCCGGCGCGAATCCCGTGGCCCTCATCCCGGGCATCTCGTTCTCCGAAGACGGCCTGACCAGACACTCGTTCGTGCAGATCGTGAGACCCGGCGGGAAAGCGCGGTACTTCTCCTACGGGGCGGACGCGTTCTCGTATGAGAAGGAGCGCTTCGCGATAGCCGTGGGCGACAGCTCGTTCTCAACCGGCTTCCTGAGCATCGACCTGCATGACCCCGATGGAGGCGCGTCGGGCGAGGTCCACTTCGGCAAGTGGACGCCGTGGCCCGTGCGGCCCCTCTCCCCCGGGGTGATGGGCTGGTACCGGTTCGTCCCGCGCATGGAGTGCTACCACGGCGTGCTGTCGATGGACCACGCGCTGACAGGCTCGCTCGTGGTCGACGGCGAGGAGCTCGTCTTCGACGGCGGCCGCGGATATGCGGAGAAGGACTGGGGCCGCAGCTTCCCGAGCTCGTGGCTGTGGGCGCAGTCGAACCACTTCGGCCGCGCGGGGGTATCCGTGTCGGCGTCCGTGGCGCGCGTCCCCTGGCTGGCCGGCGCCTTCACGGGCCACATCGTCGGAGTCCTGCTCGACGGAGCGTTCCACAGGTTCGCGACGTACACGGGCGCGAAGCTCGTCAGCATGGAGACGCGACCCGGGGCGGCGGACCTGGTACTTCGCGACCGGCACGAGGAGTTGGAGCTCCACGTCCGCTCGACCGCGACAGCGCCGCTCAAGGCGCCGGTCCTGGGCGCGATGAACGGCCGTGCGGACGAGGCGCTGGGCGCCACCCTCCACGTCACACTCCGTGCCATGCGGGGCGGACGTGCCTCAGTGATGCTCGATGCCGAGGGACTTCACGCCGCCGTCGAGATCATGGATCCCGACGGCGAGCTCACGACCGGGCCGATCGTCACTTGACGGGGATCCCGTACGCCCAGCCCATGCCGGTGCCGCCGCTTCCTGAGTTCTGCGCCCACGTGGACGGATCCGAGTCGATGAGCGTGTACGTTCCGGCAGGGATGTCCTGGTTCGGTTGGGCTATCCAGTACACGCTGTTGCGCAGCGTCGTCTTCCACGGGCCGTACACCTTCCCATCCGTCGCCTTGAGCGAGATCTCGCCGGCGGGCGCGCCCGTGCCGTTGTTCCAGTGGTAGGCGCAGACCTCGGTCACGAAGTAGGCCTTGTCCTGTGTCACGGTCGGCGGCTTGCCGCCGCCCCCGTCGATGCCTCCGTCGTTGCCGGCCTTCCACATGAGGACGGGCTCGCCCTCGGGACGATCGACCGACTGCATGACCGTGCCCTCGGGTACGGTTCCGGGCGCGTCCTTCTTCGGGGCGACGGCAGCGGCCTTGGCAGCGGCGGCATCGTCGGCCGCCCACTTCTGAGAGGCCTCATCCGCTTGCCGATCGCGGGCGGTGTTGCTGCAGCCGCCCATCCCGCCTTCGGTCGAGCAACCCGGCACGGACACCGAGATCGATGCGAGCAGGAACGCCACGCCCAAAACCCCGGCGGCACGAGTGAACAAAGAACCCGTTCGTGAGCGCATGCCCCCTCCTGATGTGGTGGTGCCCCGTCTGCGGAACGTCGGGCGCGCACCCCCGCGCCGTCTCGCCACCAGTATGCGCCAACCAAGAAGGACTTCTGCGACGAGCTGGGGACCGAAGGCCGCCGAGCTCATGAAGCGCGCCATCCGCCGAGCGCCGACAGGCGGGATCGACTCCGTCAGCCGCGCATCGCCGCGGAGCCGATCACGGCGGCGGCCACCGCCAGCAGGATCAGGCTCCCCTTGAACGCCGGCGTGCTGTTCTTCCAGCCCAGCCAGCGCCACTTCCAGATGGCGTCGCGCTGCAGTTGGGAGAGGTGTTCGTCTCGTGCTCTCACGTGCGACCCCCGTGGTCGTATCGACCCCACTTCGCGCCGGGCTACATCCTCATGTTTCGGCATTCCGTACCGTGGACTCGACGGCCGGTGCTGCGCCGGACGGTCCACGACTCCGGCACGGGTACAATCGGAGCACGCCGCGGGTTCTCCGGGGCGCCCGCGACGACACCCGGAGGCAGAAGTATGGCGACCGACGGCGATGCGCTCGACATCTCGCGGCAGGAGACGCGCTCCGCGTTCGAGAATCGCGCCCTGATGTACCTCTACATCTACGAGGAGCTGTCCGACGAGCTCGGGCCCGAGAAGGCCGCCGAGCTCATGAAGCGCGCCATCCACCGTCGCGGGCTCGAGGTCGGGCGCAAGTACCGCCCGGCGGTCGCGGCCGGCGACCTCGAGGAGGTCGCCGCTGTGTTCTGCGACGGCTCCCCGTGCGAGGGCGAGCTGTTCGAGCCCGGTGTCGAGGAACAGGGAGAGGAGCGGGTCGTGCTGCGCATGTCCGCGTGTCCCTTGGTGGACGCGTGGCGCGGCGTCGGCCTTCTGCCTGAGGAGATCGACACCATGTGCGACATCGCCGCGGCCGTCGACGAGGGCACGTTCGAGGCGGCGGGGCTCGAGCTCACGTTCCTCGACCGGCTCGGCTCTCCGGGTTCCACGCACTGCCTGCTCGCGCTGCGGCTACCGGAAGACCGGTAGCGCCCGGGCGGCCGGGCCGTCCGCCCCTAGTACAGGCGCTTCTCCTCGACCGCGTCCTCCGCGAGCTCGATGCCCCACTCGCCGAACAGCTTGCGCACGCCGTTCTCGCCGCTGTCGATGCAGTTCGGGATGCCCACGCCTCGATAGCTGCCGCCAGCCACCGCCAGCCCCGGGATCGCTGAAAGGCTCGCCTCGAGGTCATCCATGCGGTCGAGGTGGCCCATCGTGTACTGCGGCATGCCGAGTGTCCAGCGGAACACGCGCGCGAACAGCGGCTTCGCGTCGGACTTCAGGCCCAGCATCTCCACGAGCTGACGGCGGACGATCTCGATCAGCTCGTCGTCGCTGCTGCGCATGATCTCTTGGTTGCGCGGTCCGCCCACGAACCCTCGGAGCAGGACGCGGCCCTTCGGCGCGCGGCCCGGCCACTTCGACGACGACATGGTGATCGCCATGACGGGCCGATCCTCCACCAGCGGGCACAGGATGCCGAAGAACTTCGTGTCGAACGGGCAGTCCTCCGCGCGGAACGCCATCGGGACGGTCGCGGACGAGGAGAACGGGATCGACTCGAGCAGATCAGCCACATGCCCATCGACGCCGCGCACGAGCTTGGCGCCGGCCCACGCCTCGGTCGCCACGATGACGGCGTCGCCCGTGAGTACCTCGCCGTCGGTCAGCGTGACGCGCCAGGTGCCGTCCTCCGCGTGCTCGACGGCCGTCGCGCCCACGCCGGTGCGGATCCGGTCGCGGCCCGAGCCTTCAGCCAGCTTGTCGACGAAGTACTGCATGCCTTCGAAGAAGCTCGAGAAGAAGGTGAACCGCTTCTTGCCGGGCTGCGGCGGGTGCTTGCGCTTCTGCTCCTCGACCATCTTGCGCTGGTCGAGGAAGCCGAGCACGAGCGAACCGAACTTCTGCTCCATCTCGAGCAGGTTCGGGAACGTCGCGGCCAGGGACATCTTGGCGGGGTCCGACGCGTGCACTCCGCCGACGAGCGGCTCGGCCAGCCTGTCGAGGCACTCGCGGCCCATCCTGCGGACCACGAAGCTCTCCAGAGTCTCGTCGTGCTGCTGCGCGGTCTCGCCACTGGCCCAGCGCACCTTGCGCGGGAGAAGGATATCGAGCGCCATGCGGAACTTGGCGGGCCACGAGTACAGCGACGTCGTGGCCATCGGCAGGATCTTGGTCGGCGCGAACATCATGATGCCGTCGGGCATCTCGATGAGGCGGCGCCCCTTCACGATGAGCGTCTTCTTGTTCTCGTCGCACGAGGGCGTCTCGTCCTCGAAGATGCCGAGTTGCCTCGCTACGCGGTGCACAGCGGGCTTCGCTGTGATGAACGCGTCGGAGCCGCCGTCGACGATGTAGCGCTCGCCCGTCTCGGGGTCATCGATGTAGTCCGTGGCGAGCTTGCCGCCGAGGCGGTCATCCTTCTCGACGAGCACGAAATCGACGTCGTGACCCGCGTCGGCTGCGCGTCGGACCTTGTAGGCCGCGCCCAGGCCAGTGACGCCTCCGCCGATGATGATGACCCGCTTCACGTGTGCTCCATTCTTCTCCGGTGCTGGATGTCGTGCTCTTGTCCAGCCGGTACCGGTTCGGCCGGGACGAAAGGTTCAGGCGATCTGGCGGACCATGCGGGCCATCGCCCCGACGAGGCCGAGGTCCTCGTTGGGCACGGGGACCCGGGCGAAATCGATCCCCGCCGACAGGGCGGCGTCGGCCGCGACCACGTCGAGGTCGTAGAGGGTCTCCATGTGGTCGGTCATGAAGCCGATGGGGCACACCACGACGCGGGTGGCTCCCCCCGCGGCGGCGGCGGCGATGACATCGTCGAGGTCGGGCCCGAGCCAGTCGCCCGGGCGCGCGCCCTTGGACTGGTACGCGAGGAACCAGGGCCGGATCGGATCGATCGACCCGAACGTGGAGATGCCCGGCAGGACCGGCTCGCCGACGTTGTGGGAACCCGGCGGCACGCCGAGCTGGTCGGCCACGGCGTCGGCGACCGCCATGAGGCCGGCCACGTAGGGGTCGTCGGCCACCAGATCCTCGCCCGGGAGGCTGTGAGCGGTGAACAGGAGGACCGCACCCTCCTGCGACTCGAGTTCCGCGAGCGTCGAGAACGTCGCGCTGGCGAACAGGTCGACGTACTCGGGGAGCGTGGCCGCGAGCGGCGCTTCCACCACGTCGAGGCCTCCCAGAGCGCTGGCCGCCTCCGCGATCGCCTCGCGATAGGCACCGTGGGCCACCTTGCTCTCGAACGGTGAGAGCGACAGGGTGACGATCCGGTCGCAGCCCGCATCCTTGAGCCGCGCCATCCCGTCGGGGATGTAGGGACGCCAGTAGCGCATCCCGACCTCCACCGGCATCGGGCTTCCCTGCTCGGCGAGAGCCTCGCGCAGGGCTTGCGCCATCTCGCCGGCGATCTCGCCAAGGGGCGAGGAGCCGCCGATGGCCAGATAGCGCTTGCGGACGCGTTCGACCAGCTCGTCAGACGGCTCGCGTCCGCTCAGGTTGCGCATGAACGGGCCGACGGCCTCGAGCGAGTCCGGCCCGCCGAAGCCTGTGAGAAGAACACCGGTCGCCATGGTCGCCTACGCCCCGGCCCGGATGCGGTCGGAATGCTCGTGCACGAGGCGGATCATGGTGCGGGCCTTCTCGGGGTCGGTCGTCTTGTGGATGCCGTGGCCGAGGTTGAAGATGTGGCCCGGCCGCGTGCCCACCTTCTCGAGGATGTCGACGACCATGTCCTCGAGCGCATCGTCGGGTGCGAACAGCGCCACGGGGTCGATGTTGCCTTGGATGCCGAACCGGGGGTCGATGGTCTCGACCACCTTGCGCATGTCGAGCCGCCAGTCGACGCCCACGATGTCGCCGCCGGCCTGCTGGACGAGGTCCATCATCGAGGTCGCGCCGTTGGCGAAGTGGATCACGGGGACGCCGCCGGGCACGACCTTGTCGCCGTGCGCCTTCACCTCGGCCAGCACGCGCTTGGAGTACGGGAGCACGAAGCGCTCGTAGTCGCGGGGCGCGACGTAGCCGACCCAGCTGTCGAACAGTTGGACGACCTGCGCGCCCGCGTCGATCTGCGCGCACAGGTAGGCGATGACGGTGTCGGAGAACTTGGTCATGAGCATGTCCCACGCGGCCGGCTCGCCCCACATGAGTGCCTTGCAGTTCTCATAGTCGCGGGTGCCGTGGCCCTCGACCGCGTAGCTGGCCAGCGTGAACGGCGCGCCCGCGAAGCCGATGAGCGGGACCTTGTCCACGAGTTCGCGACGCAGGATCTTGAGCGTCTCCATCACGTAGCCGGTGTCCTCGATGGGGTCGGAGATCCCCAGCTTCCTGACGTCGGCCACGCTGCGCACCGGATTGTGGATGACCGGCCCCTCGCCCTTGGCGAACTCCAGATCCAGCCCCATCCCGGGGAACACCACGAGGATGTCGCTGAACAGGATGGCGGCGTCCACGCCCACCAGGTCGACCGGCTGGATCGTGACCTCGACGGCGAGTTCCGGAGTGCGGCACATCTCGAGGAAGCCGTGGTTCTCGCGGATGGCGCGGTATTCGGCCAAGTAGCGTCCCGCCTGGCGCATCATCCACACCGGCGTGCGCTCGGTGGGCTGGAGGCGCGCCGCGCGCAGGAAGAGGTCGTTGAAGGCCATGAGGCGGGGTCCTTTCGGGCGAAGATCGCTGAAGCGTACCGAGAACGGAGGAAGCGCCATTCTACCACGGCTGCCGGTGGCGGACAGGTGGCCGCGCGGCCTCGAGAACGAAGAACAGGCCGGACCCGATGCGGCTCCGACCTGCGATGATGTGGTGGCGGGATGCACGGGGCTCGAACCCGCGACCTCCGGCTTGACAGGCCGGCGCTCTAACCAACTGAGCTAGCACCCCGTGCGAACAGCGTTGCGATTCTAGCGACCGGAGGCCGGGATGTCCACCCGCGACCAATGTGGCGAAGCCGGGGCCGCACACGAGCCCAGACGCGGAAAGCCACGCCCGGAAGACGCGTGCTCTTCCGCGAAGGGGCACAATACCGGCAGGACCGGCGAGGGGAAGAGGTGGGCATGACCCCGGATGCGAAAGACGGTTCGGCCGCATTGCGGGAGTCGCTGGACCGCCTGCTCGCGACCCACGATCGGCCGGGGGCGGTCATGGCGGCCCTCGACGCCGTGGACGCTGGTCGAATAGACATCCCCCAGCTCTACACCGAAGTGCTGACGCCGCTCATGGTGAGCGTCGGCGGCCGGTGGCAGAGCGGCGACGTCCGGGTCTGGGAGGAGCACCTCTACTCGGCGGCCGTTCGCGACGTCGTCGATGCGCTCTACCCCCGCGTCCTGGCGGCCAAGGCCGCGCTCCAGCCGGCGGACCGGGCCGTCCTGCTCGCCTGCCCGCACGGGGAAGGACACGATCTCGGCCTGCGGATGCTGTCCGACCTGTTCGACTTGGCGGGATGGACGACCTATCTGCTCGGGCCCGACGTGCCCAACGCCGAGATCGTCGACGCCGCGCGAACGCTGGCTGTCGATCTGGTCCTGCTCACCTCGGCCACCCACTTCCACAGGGTCCGCATCCGCCACGTGCTCGACGAGCTGCGCGACTCCTTGCAGGGCGTGCGGCTCGTCGTCGCCGGGCCGGCGTGGGCGGCGGACACGGCCGGGCTGCGCGACGACGAGGTGTTTCACGCCGCGGAGTTCCTCGGCGACGTGGCCCCCGTCCGATCGGACGGCTGACCGATGCTGCCGCTCAAGATCGCGGCACGCTTCCTGCGCACCTCGCCGGTCCAATCGGGGCTCATCATCGCGGGGATCGCGGTCGGCATCGCCGTCCAGGTGTTCGTGGGCTCCCTCATCACGAGCCTGCAAGCATCGCTCATCGAGCGGACGATAGGCTCCAGCCCCCACGTGTCCCTGCGAGCGCTGAAGGACGGCGATCCCGTCACGTTCTCGAGCGCAGTCGCGCGCGTGGTACGTGGGGACTCGCGCGTCACGGCCGTCGTGCCGGAGCGCGACATCTCCGCGCTGTTCTCCAAGGGCACCGACAAGGTCCCGCTGTCCATCACCGGCGGCGACCTGGCCGACCTCAACACGATCTACCGATTGCGCCAGCGGACCGTCGAGGGCGAGCCGTCGCTGCGGCCGGGCGAGATCATGGTAGGCGTGGACTTCGCACGCAAGTACGGGGTCAAACGCGGGGACCCGGCCAACCTCGTGCTGGGCGGCAACGACGTGCGCACCCTGACAGTGTCGGGCATCTTCGACCTCGGGTCGGCGGCGGCCAACGAACGCACGGCCTTCACCGGACCGGAACTGCCCCGACAGGCTCTGGGCTACCGCCCGGACCAGTACTCGCTCGTGGCGGTCCAGGTGGCCGATCCGTTCACGTCCACGGCGGTGGCCACCGCGTGGCGCGCGCGCCTGTCCGGGATCAAGGTCACCGACTGGCAGGTCGACAACAAGGACCTCCTGGCGGCGCTCAACTCCCAGTCCGCCTCCAGCTACATGATCCAGGTGTTCGTGCTGGTGGCGGTCGCGCTGGGGATCGCGTCGACGTTGGCGATCTCCGCGGTCCAGAAGACGCGGCAGATCGGCATCCTGAAGGCGCTCGGCATGGCGGACGGGAGCACGGCGGCCATCTTCCTGTGGCAGGCGAGCATCCTCGGTGTCGCCGGGACGGCCTTGGGCGTCGGATTGGGGCTCGCGCTGATCGCCGGGTTCACGTTCGGGACGGCCAGCAGCCCCAGCGCGTTCCCCATCGTGGCCCAGCCGGTGTTCGTCGGCATCTCCGCGGCCGTGGGCATGCTGGTGGCCCTGCTCTCGTCGATCATCCCGACGCGCAAGACGGCCCGCCTCGACCCGATCGAGGTGATCCAGAATGGCTGACGCGCTGGTGCTGGCGGAAGGCCTGACGAAGGTCTACGGGACGCTCGAGCAGACGCGCGCCCTGGACGACGTGAGCTTCGAGATCGGCCGGGGCGAGATCGCCGCGGTCATCGGCCGCTCGGGGTCGGGCAAGTCGACCCTGCTCAACCTGCTCGGCCTGCTGGACACGGCCACGGAGGGGCGGCTGGTGCTCGACGGCCGCGCCACGGACGGCGCGAGCTCCCGCGACCGGGCGTCCCTGCGCAACGAGCTGCTGGGGTTCGTCTTCCAGTTCCACCATCTGCTGCCCGAGTTCACAGTGTGGGAGAACCTGCTGATGCCCACGGCCATCGCGGGCAAGACCGTCGATGCCGCGCTGCGCGAGCTGGCCGAGGAGACGATGGTGGTCCTGGGCCTCGAGGGGCTTGGCGGCAAGAACGCCAACGACCTCTCCGGCGGGCAGAAGCAACGCGTGGCCATCGGGCGGGCGCTGATGAACCGGCCCCCGCTGGTGCTGGCCGACGAGCCGACCGGCAACCTCGACACCGAGAACACCGACGCCGTCTACCGGCTGTTCCGGCGCATCAACGCCGACTGGGGGACGACGTTCCTGATCGTGACCCACGACCAGGAGATAGCGTCGATGACCGACCGGATCCTCGAGATCCGCGACGGCAAGCTGGTCGCGGACGTCCGCAACCCGGTGGGCGCGCCGAGCGTCGCCGCGGTGGCCGCGGGTCTCACCACTTCGCGGAGCTCTTCCGCAGCACGGTCTTGACGGTCCATCCGAGCTGCTTCGCGGTCGCTTCGACGATCTGCCGCGTCTTGGCGTAGTCCCACTCGTACGACACCGTGCCGCCCGGGCCGATCAGGACTTCCTTCTTGGTGCCCCAGCGCTTCGCGCCGAACGTCGAATAGCTTTCCGACTCCATGGTGCCCATGGACAGCCCCATGCCCTGCTCCTTGAGGATCTCCCAGTAGTAGAGCGTCCGCTCGCCTTCGACGGCCTTCATCATGGCCTCGAAGTCGACCTTCTTCTTGCCCGTCCCGAACGAACCGTCGGCGACCTTGTTGCTGATCGTGATGTCCGTGTCGGTGCCGTAGGCGACCGCGTAGCCCGGGTAGTCCGCGAACGCGGCGAGGATGGCCGCAAGCAGGTCGATGCGGGTCGCGGGCCCGGACACGGCGACCGGTGCGGGTGCAGGTGCGGGCGCGGGCGCGGCGGGCGCAGCGGGCGCTGCGGGCGCGGGGGCTGCGGCGGGCGCGGCGGGGGCCGGTGCGGGGGCGGGCGCGGGAGCGACGGACGCGGGCGCCGGAGCCTGAGCGTCCCATGGGGGCGTCAGCGGCGCCCCCGTATCGCTGTCGTACCAGGCGTTCACCCGCTCGCGGGCGTGGCCCTGGGGGCACTTCCATTCGCCGTCGACCCAGACGTACGCCCC
The DNA here is from genome assembly GCA_025361335.1 of Coriobacteriia bacterium. Classification (GTDB taxonomy): domain Bacteria; phylum Actinomycetota; class Coriobacteriia; order Anaerosomatales; family PALSA-660; genus JANYAK01. Next base: position 3,810 of record JANYAK010000036.1, on the reverse strand, counting down.
GCAATCGTGACAGTATCCGGCGCGTGCCATCTTCCTCGCTCCTCCCGTGTCGTCAGAACAGACTCGGTGCCTCGTCCCCTCCAGCGTCCGATCTCGGAGGCACGAGGTCCCCCAAGATGGTCGCGATGTCGGCGGCGTTGCGCTGTGCATAATCGTACTTGTTGTTGTTGAACATGACGAAGGTGCGGTCCGCCGAGCGGGCCAGGTCGCGGATCTTCGGTTCCCACTCACTAAGCTCATCGGGGGTGTAGTGGTAGTCGAACCGGTCGGCTGAAGACCCGTGCGCGCCGAACCAGGTGTCGGCGTTGCGGCCGTGGAACCGGACGTAGGCCCAGTCGGACGTGACCGCCGCGACCGGCGGCATGGTGCAGTCCGACTCGAACTGCGGCGAGTCCACCGACACGAACGACATGTCCCGGTCGGCCAGGAAGCGCGAGACCGCGTCGGCCACGCCAGGTCGCGCCCACGAGGAATGGCGGAACTCGACCAGCACCCGGTAGCCGTCGAGCTTGGCGCGCACGCGGTCGAGGTAGTCGAAGCTCGTGCGCTGCGCCTCAGGAGTCTTGGCGGTGAAATACGGCGGGAACTGCATGAGGATCCCGCCCAGCTTCCCTGATTCGCGCAGCGGCCCGATGGCGTCGATGAAGATGTCGAAGGCCGCGTCGACCATGTTCGGGTGGGGGTCAAGCACGCGCCCCCGTGGCGTGACCTCGTGGGGGAACGCGCGCAGCCCCTCGTGCAGGGAACATTCCTCGACCTGATGCCCGGTCATCATCCCGTATGCCTTGACGTGGAAGGTGAAGTCGCTCGGCGTGCGCTGGACCCACAGCTCCGCGTTCCGTCGCTGCGGGAGGGCGTAGAACGACGAGTCGACCTCGACGGTGTCGAACCGCGAGGCGTAGTAGCGCAGGCGCTGCTCCGGCGAGTTGACCCCCTTGGGATACCAGAGGCCGACCACCGTCTTCTCGGTCCAGGAGCAGGTACCGACGTGCACGGTGCCCACGGCGCCTCCTATCCGCCCGACGCCGCGAACGTCTTCGCTGCGTCCTCAGGGGCAAAGCTCGCGCCCTTCTTGCCCACCGTGATGTAGAGCAATCGCCAACCGGTGGCCTCGTCGGTCAGCACCACGGTGCCCGTCGCATCGCCGAACGGCGCGCCGGTCCAGCGAAGGACCGCCTCTCCGAGCGCCGATGTCGAGGGCGACAGCGAGACGGAACCCCGCTTACCTCCGAGCGTGAGACGGACGGTCACGCCGGTGCCTCGCCACTCCGGCGCGTCGAAGTGGACATCCGCACGCCGAGGGATGGCGATCAGAGCGCTCCGGAACGCCGGCGTCGCGGCCGTCTCACTCGGGATGAGCGCCGACAGCGACCGCATGTCGTCGCCCACCGATGCTTTCACTCCCGCGACGGCCACGTCGAGCACCGAGCGCGCGTACCAGTTCCATCCCGCGAACGCCAGGAGGGAGACGGCCACGAGGAAGCCGATGACGACGCCCGCGACCGCGAGCGGTGGGGCCGGAGGCTGGAAAGCGGGCTGGATGAGGGCCGGGATGAGCCGCGCGGGGACGACCTGCGCGTCGGGCGGGACGCTCGGAGCGGCTCCATTGTCGCGATGCGCCATGTCCGCCTCCCCGGCTGCGCGGCCTCGTCCCCCGCAGGCCGAAAGCATACCATTGGCGCAGGCCCACCTCGGGCCGCGCGGCGACCCGCCCCCGCACCCGACGACCTGCCCATGCGCCACCGACGCACGGAGGACCCGTGGACACCGACATTCGCCCCGCCCAACCCGCCGACGCGGCCGCCATCAGCCGCATCTACAACCAGGCCGTCCTGAACACTACGGCCACGTTCGACACCACTCCCGAGACCGTCGAGGACCGGCTGCGCTGGCTGGCCGAGCACTCGAATGATCCGCGGCATCCCGTGCTGGTGGCCGACGTCGCCGGCGAGGTCGTCGGCTGGGCATCGCTGTCGCGATGGTCTGACCGTTGCGCGTACGCCGCGAGCGTCGAGGCCTCGACCTACATCGACGAGGCGTGGCAGGGCTGCGGACTCGGATCGAAGCTGTCCGACGCCGTCATCGAGGCGGGCCGAGCAGCCGGGGTGCATGCCGCACTCGCGCGCATCTGTACGGAGAACGCCGCCAGCATCCGCATGTCTCGCAATCTCGGCTTTGTGGAGGTCGGCGTTCTGCATGAGGTGGGAATGAAGTTCGGCCGGCTGCTCGACGTCATGATGCTGGAGAAGCTGGTCTAGGCCGCATGGCAGGCTCGCGCCGAGGACGGACGTAGGGCGCGCCTTGACGACGCCCCGGGTGCGCGGCCGAGTGCGGTTGCGATACCATGCCGTGTGCGCCCCGGCAGGTGCCCAGCGCGAAAGGGGCGACCGCCCGCATGAGGATCGGCTTCTTCACCGACACCTACACGCCGCAGATCAACGGCGTGGTCACCTCCATACGCCTGTTCGCGCAGGCCCTCGAGCGCAAGGGCCACGCGGTCTACATCTTCGCCCCCACGCCGCGCCAGCCCGCTGACGGTCCCCATGTCATCCGGATGCCGTCGGTCCCGTTCGCCTTCCAGCCCGAGATGAGGCTCGCCGCGGTGTACTCGGCTCGGGCGCACCGGCTGGTCCGCCGGGCCAAGCTCGACATCATCCATTCCCACGACCCGTTCGCCGTCGGCCTGTTCGGCCTGGCGATGGCGAAGCAGACCCACGTCCCCTACATCCACACCTACCACACGCTGTATCCCGAATACGTCCACTACGTATGGGAGGCGCAGTTCACCCGCGAGATAGCGGAACGGCTGACCCGGGACTTCTGCAACCAGTGCGACGTCGTCATCGCCCCGTCCACGAAGATCAACCGCGCGCTGGCCGAATGGGGTGTTCGCAAGCCGGTGATCACGCTTCCGACCGGTGTGGACGCCAAGACCTTCTCCGAGCGCGACCCGGAAGCCGTCGAGGCGTTCCGCGGACGCTTCGGCATCGCGGATGACGCCCGCCTGCTGGTGTTCGTCGGACGCCTGGGGCTCGAGAAGAACGTCGACCTGCTCGTGGACGCGATGTCGTTCGTGCGGACCAAGAACGCGCATCTCCTGGTGGTCGGGGACGGCCCCTACCGGGACGACCTCGAGCGCCACATTCGCAAGGACGGCGTCGAGGACCGTGTGACGTTCACCGGATACCTCGGCCGCGGCGACGTGTGCGCCGCCTACCACGCTTCCGACCTGCTGTTCTTCGCGTCCACGAGCGAGACGCAAGGACTCGTGATCACCGAGGCGATGGCTGCGGGGCTCCCGGTGGTCGCGGTCGACGACCTTGCCGTAGCCGACGCGGTCCGAGACGGCGTCAACGGCCTGCTCGTCGCGGAGGACCCGGCGGCGCTTGCCGCGGCTGCGGACCGCGTGCTGGGAGACCCCGCCCTGCGCAGCGCGATGTCGGCGGCCTCTCTGGACCGGGCCAGGAGCCTCTCGATCGACCTGCAGGCGGAGCGGCTCCTGGCGATCTACCGCGACGCGCTGGCGCTGCATCCCCGCGTCGGCGCCCTCGCGTTGGGTCGGCGAGCCGCGCGGCAGAAGGTGACGGCGCAGCTGCGGACGCTGCGCCGCAGAGGCGGCCGCTTCGTGAGGCGCTACCTCTAGCAGACGAAGGGCGCCTCGAAGAGCGGCGGTTGATTGACAAAGTCAGTGCAAGACCGGAACCCCGTCCGCCGTTGCCAGAGTGAGTGCACGAATCCGCTGGTGAAGAGCCCTTTCGGCGAGCCTTTGAGGGTGCATCGCGCGCCTTCCCGTCGCCTGGGCGGGCTGGA
>JANYAK010000034.1 GCA_025361335.1 Coriobacteriia bacterium | reverse complement strand
CGGATCGCCGCTGTCGACGTACCGACGGAAGTCAACCGTGCCCGCGTACTCCTGCTTCAGCCTCTCGACCAGAGGCTTCATCCGAATGCAGACGGGTCAAGTGCTCGATGCGAAGTCGATGAACACGGGCCGACCGTCGGTATTCACCGAGCCGGGGCCACTGGGCAGGGCGCCGCTACCAGCGCCCGTCGCTACGGTTCCGGGCGGCTTTCGCAGGAATCCGCACCCGACAGATGCATCGTTCGTGCCAAGAGCATTGAAGCCGCCTCTTCGGGGAGCGTCGGCAGCCGAACGCCCTCGACGTTCAGTACCCCCGCGCACCTCGTTCACGAGTGCTTCACATCCGTCGGTCATGCTGGGGCACAATGGGATGCGACGACGACCGAGGGGGCTTGCTCATGTCCAGGAAGATCCTTGTAGTCGACGACAATCCCACGATCGTCGAAGTCCTCGCCGCGTATCTGCGCGAAGACGGATTCGAGGTCGTCACAGCGAGCGATGGTCCTCAGGCTCTTGCGGTTGCGGCGTCCGAGAAGCCCGACCTCGCGCTGCTCGACATCATGCTTCCCGGCATCGACGGCATCGAGCTGACGCGGCGCTTCCAGCGCGACAGGAACCTGCCGGTCATCCTCGTGACCGCCCGCACCGATGAGATCGATCGGCTCATCGGGCTCGAAGTGGGCGCCGACGACTACGTCAGCAAGCCGTTCAGCCCACGTGAAGTCGTCGCCCGGGTCAAGGCCGTCTTGCGCCGCGAAGAGCGATACGCGTTCGCCGGTTCTCTGGACGTCCTACGCATCGGTGGCTTGGAGGTCGATGGCGGCGGGCGCACGGTGAGCGTGAACGGCACCCCGGTGCCGCTGACGCGCACGGAGTTCGACATCTTAGCGACGCTTGCCGCCCACCCGGGGCGCGTGTACTCCCGGATGCAGTTGATGGAGGCCGCTCAGGGGGTCGCATTCGAGGGATACGAACGCACCATGGACGCGCACGTGAAGAACCTTCGACGCAAGCTCGGGGACGATCCCAAGGACCCCACGTACGTCCACACGGTCTTCGGAGTGGGCTACAAGCTCGAGGTGCGCCCGTGAGGCGCTCGCTCCTCAGTTACGCGTTCCTCGCCATGGTGGTCGTCGCGCTGTTGTCGGTGGGCGTGGTGGGGCTCATCACACGCGCCGAGATATCCACGGCGTTCGCCGCCTACCTGCAGACACTTCCCTCGGGGATGGGGCGGGGGATGATGGGTGCCGGGGCCATGATGGGCGCCTCGGAGCAGACGTTTCTCGCCGCCGTCGACAGGGGCATCCTGATCGGCGCGCTCGTCGCCATCGGCCTTGCGGCGCTGGTCGCCGCCGCCGGGGCGTACTTCCTGACCCGTCCGATCACGCGGATCACGCTCGCCGCGAACGAGATCGCCGCCGGTGACCTGACGCACCGTGTCCACGCCGGAGGACCCGCCGAGATCAGCCGCTTGGGCGAGGCTTTCAACGACATGGCGGCCTCCCTCGCCACATCGGAGGAATTGCGACGGCGCCTCGTTGCGGACGTGGCCCATGAGCTGCGCAACCCCGTGGCATCTCTCCGCGCGCAGGCGGAAGGGATTGCCGAGGGGGTGCTGGCGCCGGTGCCGGAGCGTTTCGCCTCGCTCGTCGGCGACACGAAGCAACTCTCGCGACTGGTCGACGATTTGCAGGAACTCTCTGCGGCGGACGCCGGTCGCCTGGCGTATCGCATGGAGCGAGTCCTGCTCGCACTCGTCATCGACGCGGAGGTGCAGCGCGCCGCGACCCGGGCCGGAGCGGGTGTCGCAGTCCTGAGCGACTGCACGGCGGACCTGGTCGTCACAGCCGATGAGGGCCGTATCGCTCAGGTGCTCCGCAACATGCTCGACAACGCGCTTCGCCACACCGATGAGGGCGAGGTCAGGGTCGATTGTCATGCAGCGGCCGGGCGCGCCGTGATCGAGGTAGTGGACACGGGGGAGGGCATCCCCGACCGCGACCTGCCCTTCATCTTCGAGCGCTTCTACCGCGCCGATACGGCGCGTGCGCGCGACACCGGCGGAAGCGGTATCGGTTTGGCGCTCTCGCGTCGGATCATCGAGGACCATGGCGGGAAGGTCTTCGCCCGCAACCACTCAGGAGGCGCGGTCGTCGGATTCGAGTTGCCTTTGGCCGAACCCGGGAGGGATTCGTGAGCCTGTCGTTCGTCTCGTCGATGTTCGTCTTCGGCCTGGCGACCAGCGTGCACTGCGTCGCGATGTGCGGAGGCCTCGTGCTGACCTATGCGGTCAAGGGCACCGAGGGCGGTCCGTGGTATCGCAGACTGCTGCCGCACCTGGCGTACCAGGGGTCGAAGATCGTCAGCTACGCGACGGTCGCTCTCGTCCTCGGCGGGCTCGCCGCGGTAGCCTCCGTGGTCGTCAGCGAGCAGACCACGAAGCCCGTACTCAACTGGGTCCAGCTCGTGGCCGGCATCTACATGATCCTTCTCGGCGTCGGCATGACCGGAAAGGTCAAGGCGCTGCGTCATCTGACGCCGCGGCCGCCGCAGTTCCTCGTGCGCGCTCTGTCCCGCAACCGCAAGAAGGCGGTCTCGGACGCGAGCGAAGGGCGTCCCTCTTTGGCGACGCCGATCGCCTTCGGGCTCCTGACCGGCCTGATGCCATGTTCGCCGCTCATCGGTGCGCAAGTGCAGGCAGTGGCACAGGGCTCGGTGCTCACCAGCGTCGCGGGCATGGCCGCGTTCGGACTCGGCACCATGCCGCTCACGCTCGCGTTCGGGCTGACGTCCGATCTCCTGTCCCACCGGTTCCGCACGTACATGAACGTGGTCGCCGCTATCGCGGTGATCCTGTTCGGTCTCGTGTTCCTCAATCGCGGGCTGGGCGCCGTCGGCTCGCCGGTGACGTTCGAGACCGTCACTGCCGGCATCTCGTCCCCATCGGATGCACCGCAGTACACCCGCGGCGCCGACGGAGTGATCGAGATCCCGCTGGCGATCATCAACACGGAGTACGTCCCGAACGTGCTGCGGATACCCGCCGACATTCCGGTGCGTCTCATCGTCGACCGCCAGGAAGACATCGTGTGTTCGAACGAGCTCGTCATCAAGTCGGCCGGGATCCAGGTCAAGCTGACGCCCAACGGGGTCACGAAGGTCGACCTACCGCCGATGAAGGCGGGCACCTACAAGATGACCTGCCAGATGAACATGATGTCCGGCTCGATCATCGCGGGTGGCGGTTCGCCGTGGATGCTGCCGGTCGCGCTGCTGGCGATCGCGCTCGGGGCGATCGGCTACGGCCTCGTACGCTGGAGGAACCACAAGAAGCCGCCGGTCGCCAACAGCACCGGCAAGAAGGGCGCCCCGGCTCCGCCGTCGTCGAAGGCGATGATCCTCGGGTTCGAGCTCCATGAGGTCATCATCGGTGTGGGAGTCGTCATGATCGCGATCGTCGTCGGGCTCTGGTTCGGCGGCTTCTTCCACTAACCACACAGGCCCGGGCGCCCGCCCGAGGCCGGATGAAGGGATACCGGAATGACACAGCAAGTAGAGGTCAAGAAGAACAACACGATCCTGCGCTGGGGCGTCGTCGCCGCGGTGGCCGCGGTCGCGCTCCTCGGTTCGTTCGCGTTCGCGAGTTCCCGCGGCGGGGCGGCTCGGGCGGCAACGCCGGGTGCGGTCCCCGGTGCGAAGACGATCGGTCAGACGGGGGCCGCCGGGTCAGGCGGTTCCTCGGCGTGCGCGTGCTGCGGCAGCGGACAGCCTGCGGGTCCCGCCACCACCGGGCAGGCCACGACATCGGCCGGAGTCCAGAAGATCAGCGTCGACGTGTCCAAGGGCTACTACGACCCGAGCACGATCGAGCTCAAGGCCGGCGTGCCGGCTGAGATCACCTTCAGCAAGTCCAGCGGGTGCACCTCACTGGTCCAGAGCAAGGATCTGGGCTTCTCCGCCGACCTGACCCAAGGTCCGGCAACCGTGAAGCTCCCGGCGCTGGCAGCCGGTACCTACGGATTCGCGTGCGGCATGAACATGGTCTTCGGCGACATCGTAGTGAAGTAGGGCTGTCATGGAGAACCCAACCACCAACAGAGACGCTTCGTTCGCCATCACGGGGATGACGTGCGCTTCCTGCTCGGCCGTTGTCGAGAAAGTCGTCGGCCGCACGGCCGGTGTCGAATCCGTCACCGTGAACCTGGCGACCGAGAAGATGTCGGTCCGGTTCGACCCGTCCGCGATCGATGAGGCGGGCCTCGCCGCCGTCGTGAAGAAGGCCGGCTACGGGGCGATCCTGCTCGGAGGCGCCGGCTCTGGCGCGGCCGCGAGCGCCCCCGCGCCCGTGTCCGCAGAGCTGGATGCCGGCGCCGCGTGCCCGGTGATCCCGGCCGACCCCGAGCCGGTCGCTGCACCCGTAGCCCCCGCGCCGGCCGCACACGCCGCGACCGTCTCGCTCGGCCTGACCGGCATGACGTGCGCGTCGTGCTCCGCCGTCATCGAGAAGACGCTCAAGCGCATCCCCGGGGTGCAGTCCGCCCCGGTCAACCTCGCGGCGGAGTCGGTAGCAGTCACCTTCGACCCGACTGTCGTCGGTGTCGAGCAACTCATCGCCGCGGTCAAGGGCGCGGGGTATGGCGCGATGCTGCGTGTGGAGACGACACTCGGGGCCTCGGAGCCCGCGGAGGATGCTCAGCGCGCCGCCCAGCTCAAGCACACGAAGCACCAGCAGCGACTGCTCGTGTTCTCGCTCATCTTCTCGATACCGGCGTTGCTCATCTCGATGGTCCCGCCGTTCATGACGGTGGTCCCGCTCGCGGTGGCTACCTGGCTCGCGAACAACGTCGGGGGCACGTGGGACCCGATGCTGCAGGTGTCCAAGTACATGGGGTTCATCCTCGTCACGCCGGTGCAGTTCATCGCCGGGTGGCAGTTCTATCGCGGCTTCTGGCACGCGCTCAAGCGCCGCAGCGGCAACATGGACACGCTGATCGCGATCGGCACGTCCGCCGCGTACTTCTACAGCGTGGCCGCCACCTTCGTCCCGCAGCTGCAGGGTGAGCCGGTCTTCTACGAGACGTCGGCGTTGCTTATCACGTTCGTGCTGATCGGCAAGCTGCTCGAGGCCCGCGCGAAGGGCCGCACCGGCGACGCCATCAAGAAGCTCATGGGGCTTGCCGCCAAGACCGCCCGCGTCGTACGGGACGGCCTTGAGGTCGACGTCCCGATCGAGCAGGTCGTCGCGGGTGACCTCGTCGTGGTCCGCCCCGGCGAGAAGGTGCCGGTTGACGGCCTCGTGATCGACGGCCGCTCCAGCGTCGACGAATCGATGCTGACCGGCGAGTCGATACCGGTGGAGAAGAATGTCGGCGACACGGTCATCGGCGCGACGATGAACAAGCTCGGATCGTTCCGCTTCCGTGCCACCAAGGTCGGCAAAGACACCGCGCTCGCGCAGATCGTACGCCTCGTCGAGGATGCGCAGGGCTCCAAGGCCCCCGTCCAGCGCTTTGCGGACCGGATCTCCGCCGTGTTCGTCCCGGCGGTCGTCGCCGCGGCGGTGCTCACGTTCCTCGCGTGGCTGTTCGTCGTCCCGAACTTCATGGGCGCCGACTTCTACCTGACGGCCACGCCGTTCGTCAAAGCGCTGCTCGCCGGCACGGCGGTCATCGTCATCGCCTGCCCGTGCGCGCTCGGGCTCGCCACTCCCACTGCGATCATGGTCGGCACCGGCAAGGGCGCCGAGAACGGCATCCTCATCAAGAGCGGTGAAGCGCTCGAGTCCGCCTACAAGATCAAAGCCATCGTCTTTGACAAGACCGGAACGCTCACGCACGGCAAGCCCGTGGTGACCGACGTCGAACTTGCGCAGGGTCATGAAGTGGCGCGCATGTTCGGCTACGCGGTCGCGCTCGAGCGCAACTCCGAGCACCCGCTGGCCGAAGCGATCATGGCGCGCGCGCAGGCGGACGGCATCGAGGCTCAGGACGTCGAGGGCTTCGCCGCGGTCCCGGGGCACGGCGTCGAAGGCACCGTGGGCGGCATGAAGGTCGCGTTCGGCAACCGCCGCCTCATGGCGCGCGAGGGTATCGACACGAGCGCGTTCGAGGCCCGCATCAGCGAGCTCGAGGCTCAGGGCAAGACGGTCATGCTCGTCGGTGTCAACGGCGCCAAGCTGGCCGGCATCGTGGCCGTAGCGGACACGCTCAAGGACAACTCCCGCGAGGCCGTTGCACGCCTCACCAAGATGGGCGTCGAGGTCTTCATGATCACCGGCGACAACCGACGCACGGCCGAGGCCATCGCCGCGCAGGCGGGCATCGCCCCAGATCACGTGCTCGCCGAGGTCCTTCCGGAGCACAAGGCCGAGGAGGTCGCGAAGCTGCAGGCCAAGGGCCTCGTGGTCGCCATGGTCGGGGACGGCATCAACGACACTCCCGCGCTCGCGAAGGCCGACATCGGTATCGCGATGGGCGCCGGGACCGACGTGGCGATGGAGACCGGCGGCATCGTGCTCATCAAGAACGACCTGCGTGACGTCGTGACCGCCATCGAGCTGTCCCGCGCCACGATGCGCAAGATCCACCAGAACTTCTTCTGGGCGCTCGGCTACAACACGCTGGGCATCCCGATCGCGGCACTGGGCCTGCTTCGGCCCGAACTGGCCGGCGCGGCGATGGCGCTTTCCAGTGTCAGCGTCGTGTCGAGCTCGCTGCT
>JANYAK010000007.1 GCA_025361335.1 Coriobacteriia bacterium | reverse complement strand
CGTGATTGCCTGCTTCTCAGTCATCGAAAGCGGCATCCTCTTGGCCCTTCGCCGGTCGATCCGGCGAGGGCCGGTTCGAGTACCTTCCTTTCTGAGGCATCGAATCGGTTTCGAGTACATTCTTTATGAGGCAACGCGAAGTGTTGCAATGTGGGATGAAGTGGCATACAGTGGGGCGCGTCAAGGATCCGGTGGGCGATCGTGGGTGCCGGAGGGTGCGGACGGGATGAAGGGGGGCACGATGTTCCTCGGAGAGTACCAGCACACGCTGGATGCAAAGGGGCGAGTGTCGCTGCCCCGCAAGTTCCGTGACGTGACCGGCACTCGGATCGTGGTCTCCAAAGGACTCGACGACTGCCTCTACGTGTATCCCGACCAGGGGTACAAGGCGTTCCTCGACAAGCTCGGCACCGCCAGCGATTTCGACCGCAACAGCCGCGCGGTGCGTCGCTTCTTCACCGCGGGGGCCGTCGAGGTCGAGGTGGACTCGGCTGGACGGATCGCCATCTCCCCGGCGCTGCGTAAGCACGCCGATCTGGACCGGGACGTCATCGTGGCCGGCGTCGGCGATCACGTCGAGATATGGGACGCGGCGACGTGGGCCAGCTACGAGGATCGCAACGCGACGACCATCGAGGACGCAGCCGAGGAGCTTGCACGCCAAGGCATCCTCTAGGGCTTTGACAATGGAATACCGGCACACACCAGTCTTGCTGGCCGAGGTCTTGAAGCAACTTTTCCCGCACCCGGGCTCCGTCATCGTGGATTGCACCTTGGGCGGGGCAGGTCACGCGAAGCGGATAGCGGATTCGATCGGTCCGACGGGCACGCTCGTCGGGATCGATCAAGACGATGCAGCCCTCACCGCAGCAGCAGAAACACTCCGCCTCGGCCAGCACGTGATCCTCGTCAAGGGGAACTTCGGCGACCTTGACCGCCTCCTCATCGAAGCGGGCCTGGCGTACGTCGATGGATTCCTCTTCGACCTGGGAGTCAGCTCACCTCAGCTCGACTTCGCCGAGCGCGGCTTCAGCTACAAGACCGACGCCCCGCTCGACATGAGGATGGACCCTACCGCGGGCGGCATCACAGCCGCAGACGTAGTCAATTCGTACCAGGAATCCGACATCGCCCGCGTCATCAGGGAGTACGGGGAAGAACGGTGGGCCTCGCGCATCGCAGCATTCATCGTAGCCGCGCGGGCCCGCCGCCCCGTCACCTCCACCGAGGAGCTGGTCGGGATCATCAAGGACGCGGTCCCGGCTGCGGCGCGTCGAGGCGGACCGCATCCGGCCCGTCGGACGTTCCAGGCGCTCAGGATAGAGGTCAATCGCGAGCTGGAGGTCCTCTCTTCCGCCCTACGCGCGGCCGTCAGGTGGCTCGTCCCCGGCGGGCGCATCGTCGTCATCTCGTACCACTCTCTCGAGGACCGCGTGGTGAAGCGCGCATTCGCCGACCTGTCCCGTGGGTGCAAATGTCCGCCTGACATCCCCGTCTGCGTCTGCGAGACGGTGCCGGTAGTCCAGGTCCTGACCCCGAAGCCCATCGTGCCCGGGGCGGCCGAGATAGGTGAGAACCCGCGCGCCCGCAGCGCCAAGCTGCGGGCGGCGATGAAGTTGTAGCGAGTCAAAGACGTCGGCCAACGCCGGCGGCGGACGGGAAGGGGGGTAAGATGCAGCAGGCTCAACGACGACAGGAGCGCGCTGTCCGGTCCGCACCGGGCGGCCATGTGCGCGTCGCCCCGGTCCCGGCACCGGTCGCGCGCGCGGCCGGGACTCGCCGCCGGTCGGCCGACGCGAAGTGCCGCGGCGCATTCAATGCGGCGGTCGTCCTCATGGTAGCCGTGAGCGTCCTCGGTCTCGCGCGTGTAGCGGTGCTCGCCCGCGCGACCGAGATGGCGCTATCGGTCAATCAGCTGACCCGGAGCATCAAGGCCCAGCGTCTCGAGACCGACAAGCTCGAGATCGACAGGAGTTCGCTGGCAACGCCTTCTCGCATCGGCGGGATCGCTGAGGAGACCATGAGCATGGGCAAGCCGAGTTCGGTGAGCTACATCTCGCTGCAGGGCGATACCCGGCCGGCCGGCGGGACTGTAGCCGGCGATGCGGCCACGGCGCCCGGACGCGGCGCGGTATCCGCTGCGGGGACCCAGGGTCCTGGTGGGCTGGAGGCGGTGCTCTCCGCGCTTGTCGACATGTCGGCGGGCGAGGCGCAGACGCTGTTGGTCGGCGACCTCGGACTGGCCGGTTCCCGGTAGGCGATGTCGAAGCGACCGACTTCCGGAGGGAGGCGCGTGGTGCCCGACGGACCCAGAGGACCGGTCGGCCGCCAGCGCTTCGGACCTCTTCTCACTCTCCTCGCCGCGATGCTGATATGCGTCGCGGCGAGGCTCGTATGGGTGCAGGCGGTCGATGCGTCCCAACTCGCGGCGCGCGCGCAGCGGCAGCGGCTGCGTGACATCGCGCTGGCTCCGCGGCGGGGTTCGATCTTGGACCGCGAGGGCGAGCAGCTGGCCAAGACCGTGGACGCGAGAACGATCTACGCCGTGCCGCGCGTGGTGACGGACGCGACCGCGACGGCCCAGGCCCTCTCGCTGACCCTCGGAGGAGACGCCGCGACCTACCTGGCGAGCCTGCACAAGGACTCGTCCTTCGTCTACGTGGCCCGGAAGGTCGACGTGGACCGGGCTGCGGCCGTCGAAAAGCTCGGGATCAAGGGAGTCGGCACGCTGGAGGACTCACGCCGAACGTATCCCTCGGGGGAACTGGCATGCCAGATCCTCGGCTTCGTCGGGGTCGACGACCAGGGTCTCGCGGGGTTGGAGAAGTACTACGACCGGGTCCTTGCCGGCACTCCTGGTCGGGTGTTGGCCGAGCGCGATCCGTATGGGCGCCTGATCCCCGGCGGCGTCATGGAGTCAGAGGACCCCGTGGACGGCCGATCGGTCACCCTGACGATCGACAAGGACATCCAGTACCAGGCGCACGTGGAGCTCATGCAGACCGTGGAGCGCTTCGGCGCGACGGGCGGCTCCGTGCTCATCATGGACCCGCGCAACGGTGAGATCTACGCGATGGCGTCGTGGCCCTATTTCGACCCGAACAAGTACTCGCTGGCTGATCCGAAGGCGACCCGCAACAAGATCGTCGCCGACGCCTACGAGCCGGGGTCGACGATCAAGTCCTTCACGGCGGCGGCGGTGATCGACCAGAACATGTTCACACCGGAGAGCCGGTTCAAGCTGCCGCCGACGCTGAAGGTCGGGGGACGGGTCATCCATGAGTCCCACCCGCGCGGCACAGTGGACTGGTCGCTCAACGACATCGTGATCAAGTCCTCGAACGTCGGTGCGGTGGTTCTCGGGGAGGCGCTGGGCAAGCAGCGGCTGTACGACTACTTCGCCCGCTTCGGGCTGACCGAGAAGACCGGTGTCGACTATCCGGGGGAGGCCAAGGGCTGGCTGCCGTCGCCGGCGAGCTGGTCGCCTTCGTCCATCGGCAACATCCCGTTCGGGCAGGGCGTCTCGGCCACCGTTCTCCAGCTGGGTCGGGCGTACTCGGCGCTCGCCAACGGGGGCAGGCTGATCACGCCGCATTTCCTGCTCCATGAGAGTGGAACCACGACATCGACAGCATGGCCGTCCCGACCGGCAGTACCCGCGGGCACCGCCCGGACCGTCCGCCAGATGCTCAAGGAGGTTGTCACCGACGGCACGGGTTCAGAGGCCGCGGTCCCGGGATACGAGGTCGCCGGCAAGACCGGGACCGCGCAGAAGGCGAAGGGGGGCGGTGGGGGCTACACCGCCGGAGCGTACGTGTCCTCGTTCGCCGGATTCCTGCCTGCGTCCGATCCGCAGGTGATGATCATCGTCACGATCGACGAGCCGACCAAGGGCATCTACGGGGGCACCGTGGCCGCCCCGTCCTTCAGCCGGCTGGCACGCTTCACGGTGGAGCATCTCAAGATCCCGCCGTCCACGTCGGCTCAGACCCTCGGCAACGGCGCGGCGTCAGTCCAGCCCACGCCCGGGTCGGCGCCTCGGCCCGTGCTAGAATCGACCGCCTCGCTGCGATGAGGGACAGTGGACTCACTCACACTATCTGACCTGCTGAAAGACGTCCCGGATGCCGTCGCGGACGGCGTGGGGCCCGTTGTTTCCGGCGTGGCCTACCGCTCCGACCGCGTGCGGCCGGGTGACGTGTTCTTCGCCATCCCCGGGACGGTGAGCGACGGCAACGATTTCGCCGGCGACGCTGTGTCGCGGGGCGCCGTCGCCGTGGTGACATCGCGTCGTCTCGCGGGATTGGACGTCTGGCAGGCCGTCGTTCCCGACGTGCGGACTGCGCTGGCTCGCGCATCCGCGCGCTTCTTCGGCATGCCGACCGAGCGACTCGACGTAGTGGGGATCACCGGCACCAACGGCAAGACGACCACCGCGTACCTCGTCGAGGCGATCGCGCGCGCCGCGGGGCGGACCACGGGACTGATCGGAACGGTGGAGACGCGGATCGCGGGGCGAGTCGAGCCCGCTGGACGTACGACGCCGGAGTCACGCGACCTGCAGGAGTTGTTCTCTCGGATGGCCTCGGAGGGGGTCGACACGGTGGCGATGGAGGTCTCCTCGCATGCCATCCAGCTGTGCAGGGTCGAAGGCGTCGCGTTCGCCGTGACGGCCTTCACGAACCTGAGCCAGGACCATCTGGACTTCCACGGATCGATGGACGCGTACCTGAGGGTGAAGGCTCGGCTCCTGAGCGAGTTCCCAAGCGCCGCACGCGTGGTGAACGTGGACGACGCGGCCGGCGCGATCCTGGCCTCCACCAACGCCGTCGAGTGGACTGTCGGCCGGGACGCGGCTGCGGCGGTCCGAGCGGAGGACCTGAGGCTCGGGCCTCTGTCGAGTGAGTTCACCCTGCGCACGCCGACGGGTTCAGCCGCGGTGACCATACCGCTCGTGGGAGACTTCAACGTGAGCAACGCCCTCGTGGCCGCCGGGTGTGCGCTGGCGCTCGGGATCGACGTTGCGACCATCGCCGCCGGCCTGGCGCGGGCGCCCCAAGTGCCGGGGCGGCTGGAGCGGATCGACGAGGGTCAGCCGTTCGCGGTGCTCGTCGACTACGCGCACACGCCTGACGGCCTTGCGAAGGCCATCACGGCCGTTCGCGAGATCACGGCGGGGAGGATCATCACCGTGTTCGGGTGCGGCGGCGATCGCGACATGGCCAAGCGCCCACTCATGGGAGGGATCGCGGGGAGTCTTTGTGACGTGGTCGTCGTGACCAGCGACAACCCGCGCACCGAGGACCCCGTCTCGATCGCACGCCAGATCGAAGAGGGCATGTCGGGGACGGCGGCGTCTTCCCACATCGACGTCGACAGGCGTTCCGCGATCCGGTGGGCACTCTGCGCCGCGCGTGCCGGGGACGCGGTCCTGATCGCGGGAAAGGGCCACGAGGACCGACAGGTCTTCGCGGATCGGACCGTGCACTTCGACGACCGGGAGACGGCGCGCGACGAGTTGCGTGCCCTGGGGCGGAAGCCGAGGCAGCGATGCTGACACTGTCCGCGGGTCGCATGGCGCAGATCGTGGGAGGGGAGCTCGTCTCCGGCTCCGAGGACATCATGGTCAACGGTGTCTCGACGGATTCGCGCGATATCGCACCAGGATGCGTGTTCATCGCCATGCCGGGTGAGCGCTCCGACGGCAACGTCTTCGTTGCGGAGGCGCTGAGGTCCGGCGCCCGTGCCGCCTTGGTGACGAAGTGGGATGACCGGGCGCCGGGATCCGTTGACGACGCGCGCCACCGGGAAGTCGCGATCATTCGGGTCCGAGACGCTGGCGAGTCGCTGCGCTCTCTCGCCCGCTACCATCGGTCGCGCCTGTCGTGCCCGGTGGTGGGCATCACCGGCTCCACCGGTAAGACCACCACAAAGGACTTCCTCGCGGCCGTCCTTAGGACGCGCATGCGCGTGGTGGCGACGGAGGGGAACCGCAACAACGAGATCGGCGTCCCGCTGACCGTCCTGCAGGCGGGGACCGAGACCGACGTCCTCGTCGTCGAGATGGGCATGCGCGGCGAGGGCGAGATAGCGGCGCTGTGCGACATCGCACGTCCGACCCTGGGGCTGGTGACGAACATCGGCCAGACCCATATGGAGACGCTGGGCAGCCAGGAGGCCATTCTTCACGCGAAGGGTGAGCTGGTGTGTTGCATCCCCGAGACGGGTCGGGTGTTCCTGAACGGGGATGACGGATGGTCGCGCAAACTGGCGAACACCAGCGCCGCTCCCGTGACCTTCTACGGGCTGGCCCGGGGCAGCAGCGTCCGAGCCGAGGACATAGCCGTCGGAGATGATGGCAGGCCGAGCATGACGATCGTGTCCGGCCGGCATCGCGCGCCTGTCACACTGCCGGTGCCGGGACGGCACAACGCGTACAACGCGGCGGCTGCGGCCGCCGTGGCGCTCTCGATGGGCATCAGCATGGCGGACGTGGTCGCTGGCCTCGCCGCGGCCCCACTCACGGAGTGGCGGATGCAGGTGTTCACGGCGGCGAACGGGGTCACCGTCGTCAACGACGCGTACAATGCGAACCCGAGTTCGATGCGAGCCGCCCTGACGGCGCTTGCCGAGATGCGATCGGACGGGCGCCGCATCGCGGTCCTCGGCGATATGGGCGAGCTGGGCTCCCTGGCCGATCTGGCGCACTTCCGGGTGGGCGAGCAGGTGGCCGAGGAAGGTATCGATCTGCTCGTGACGGTCGGGGTGCTGGCGCGCCGCATGGGGGAAGGCGCTCGCGCGGCCGGTCTCGCAGCGGAGGTGGTCCGCCAATGCGGATCGGTCGAGGAGGCGTCGGAGGTACTCGACGACGTGCTCGCGCCGGGCGATCTCGTGCTGGTGAAGGCCTCCCGCTTCGTCGGACTCGAACGCGTCGTGGAAGGGATCGTGCAGCCTCGTGCCTGACCTGAGCGTGTTCAGCATCGCGCGGTATCCCACGTATCAGGTGTTCCTGACCGCCGTCGCGGCCTTGGTGGCCGCCGGGGCGCTCTTCCCGTTGTGGATACGGCTCGTGCGATTCCGCAACATCGGCCAGCAGGTTCGCGCGGACGGACCCCAGGGCCATCTGGTCAAGCAGGGCACGCCCACGATGGGTGGCGTGCTCATCCTTCTGGTCGTCACGACCGTGTACGCGGTGATGGGCAAGTTCGACAGGTCGAGCGTCCTGGTCCTCGGCGCCATGCTCTCGTGCGGCATCCTGGGCTTCGTGGATGACTACGCCAAAGTGCTCAAGGAGCGCTCACTGGGCGTGACCCCGCGCGCCAAGATCGCGTGGCAGGTGGCCATATCGGTGGTGTTCTGCGTTCTGGCGGTCAACTGGGGGGGCGTGTCCGCCCAGGTCGCGCTGCCGGTCCTTGGCAGTCAGGTGGACCTCGGGGTCCTCGTCTCGCACATCGACGTCGGTGGTCTCGACGTGTCGCTGCCGTGGCTGTACATGCTCCTCGTGTCGGTCATGGTGGTCGGCACCAGCAACACGGTGAACCTCACCGACGGTCTCGACGGTCTGGCCGCCGGGACGGTGACCATCGTCGCGTTCGCATACGCCGCGATCGCGTTCCGCCAGAACCACCTCGAGGTGGCGTTGCTGGCCGCGGGCGTTGCTGGATCATGCATCGGCTTCCTCTGGTACAACAGCTACCCGGCCGACATCTTCATGGGCGACACGGGATCGCTCGGCCTCGGAGCGGCCGTGGCCGCCTTCGCGGTGGTCACGAAGACGGAACTGCTCCTGCCCCTCATCGGCGGCATGTACGTGATCGAGGGGCTCTCAGTGATCGTACAGATCGTCTCGTTCAAGCTCACGGGCAAGCGCGTCCTGCGCATGGCCCCTATCCACCACCACTTCGAGATGAAGGGCTGGTCGGAGACGAAGGTCATGGTCCGCTTCTGGATCGTCACGGGCATCCTCGCCGGAGCCGGCTTCGCCCTCTTCTTCGTCAGCACGATACGGAGGTAGCGCGTGGAGACACTGCCCGCGCGCATCGCGGTGCTCGGTCTGGGCCGCTCGGGCCTGGCCGTGGCGCGCTATCTGGCCTCTGAGCGCGACCTCGGGACGGAACTGACGATCCTCGTGGTCGACGAAGGGACCGGTCCCGACGTGGAGGCCCGTGCCGCGAGCCTCGTTTCCGAGTGTGGGGTTCGCGTGACGGTGGGCGCGTCGTCGTTGGAGGGGGAGTGGGATCTGGTGGTCGCCAGTCCGGGGATCCCCCCGGCCAGCCCGCTGATGAGGTCCGCGCTGTCGCGCGGTGTGCCGGTGATTTCGGAGATCGAGTTCGCGTCGCGTCGCGCGGTATCACCTTTCATCGCTGTGACCGGCACCAACGGCAAGACCACCACGACGGCGCTCATCGCGCATCTCCTGGACGTCGGGGGTATCCCGGCGGAGGCCGTCGGCAACATCGGGACGCCGGCGATCTCAGCGGTGGGGCAGGTGGGACGGGCTTCTCTGCTCGTGGCCGAGGTCTCCTCCTTCCAGCTGGCGCTGACCGTGACGTTCCGGCCCAGGATCGCGGTCCTACTCAACATCACGCCGGATCACATCGACTGGCACGGATCGGTGGGATCGTACGTGCGGGACAAGGTGAAGGTGTTCGCCAACATGGGAGCGGGCGACACCGCGGTCATCGACATGGATGACGCGGGGGCGGCGGTGTGGGCCGCGGCCGTCGAGGGGCGTGGCGTGCGCGTGGTGCGCGTCAGCCGCGAGACGCGGTACCCCGGCGGCGCGTTCCTGGACGGCGGGGTGCTGACGCTTGATGGACCGGACGGCCTGATACCCCTGCTGCCGGGATCGGAGTTGGGGATCCGCGGGACTCACAACGTCAGCAACGCGCTGGCTGCCGCCGCGGCCGCTCACGCCGCTGGGGTCGCCCCCTCGGCTCTCCGGGAGGGACTGGCCGAGTTCCGGCCGATCGAGCATCGGCTCGAGCCCGCGGGCGAGGTCGGCGGCGTCGCCTACTGCAACGATTCGAAGGCCACCAACCCGGATGCCGTGCTCAAGGCGTTGACCGCGTTCGCGGACCAGCCGATCATCCTGCTGCTCGGCGGTCGCAACAAGGGCAGTGACTTCGGGCCTCTGGCGGAAGCGGTCGCGGGCAGGTGTCGTTCGGTGGTCCTCTTCGGCGAGGCCCTTCCGGAGCTTCGGGAGGCGTTCTCCCGGCATGGCATGACCACCCTGGAGTCGCCGAGCATGGTGGGGGCCGTGGGCCTCGCGTCGTCGTCGGCCGTCCCCGGCGACACGATCCTCCTGTCGCCCGGATGCGCCTCCTTCGACGAGTTCCGCTCGTATGAGCACCGGGGCGTCGCCTTCAAGTCGATCGTGGCCGCGATCGCCGACGCGGCCGGCGGCTTCGACGAGGGCCGGGACGCGCGATGAAGGCGAGCCGTCGCTATCCCGCAGCCCGGTACGTGCTGCTCGGCGCCGTGTTGCTTTTGGCCCTCGTCGGCCTGGTGATGATCTACTCCGCATCCATGGGCGCCGACGCGGTCCGCTATGCGGACAGCGCGTACCACCTCAAACGCCAGGCGATGTTCCTCGCGGCGGGGCTCGCGTTCATGTGGCTGTGTTCCCGCTTGTCGGGCAAGGCCATCGAACGGCTCGCGTCGGGCGTCTGGGGCGTGTCCGTGGTCGCTTTGGTGATCGTCCTGGCCATGGGGCTGACCGAAGGGGGGGCGCAGAGGTGGCTGAGCCTCGGCGCGTTCGCGCCCCAGCCGTCGGAGCTGGCCAAGTTGGGGTGCGTGCTCATGGTCGCGGGCTTGCTGGCCGAGCGGGCCAGGCGTCCGCGGCCATGGTGGGGTCCTGATCTCGTGCGGCTGTCCGTCATCGTGGGCGTGCCGTTCGTGCTCATCTTGGTCCAGCCGGACATGGGGGCCGCGATGGCGCTGGTGATCCCCGTGTTCCTGCTACTGGTGCTCGGCGGACTGCGGATGCGCTACATCTTGGCGGCGGCTGCGGCCGGCGCTGTGGCCGTGCCTCTCATGATCGCCCTCAAGCCGTACCGCTTCGCACGCTACCTTGCCTTCCTCAACCCGTCGGCCGACCCCCTCGGTGGAGGTTACCAGGTCCTCCAGGCGCAACTCGCCTTCGGCTCCGGGGGGATACTGGGCGTCGGTCTCGGGCTGTCTCGGCAGAAGTTCTTCTACCTGCCCGCCGCGCACACGGATTTCATCTTCGCGATAATCGGTGAGGAGCTCGGCCTGTGGGGCACGCTTCTGGTGGTTTCGGCTTTCGCCTTGGTGGCGTGGGCGGGCTTCCGGATCGCGAGGGACTCCCGCGACCATTTCGGCAGGCTGCTGGCCGGGGGGTTCACGCTGATGATCGTCACGCAGGCGCTCATCAACATGGCCTCGGTCACAGGGATCATGCCCGTGGCGGGCGAGCCGCTGCCTCTCGTGAGCTATGGCGGTTCGTCGCTGGTGTTCACAATGGGGTGTGTCGGACTTATCCTGTCCGTGGCCCGACAGGGCCTCGGACGAGCCGCTGGAGCGGACCGTTCCACCGCCGGCCCGGACGAGGAGACAAATAGTGCGCGTACTGTTGAGCGGCGGGGGAACGGCCGGCCACGTCTATCCGTCGTTGACGGTGGCCGAGCTTCTACGCGACGAAGAGCTCTGTGACGTCGCCTTCGTAGGGACGCGGGACAGCCTCGAAGCCCGTCTTGCGACCGAGGCGGGCCTCGCGTTCTTTCCCGTCCCCGCCAAAGGATTCGACAGGGGGGCGCCATTGTCGGCGTTCCCCGCGGCGTGGACGGCCGTTGCCTCCATGGCCCGGTGTCTCCGGCTGCTCAGGCTGTGGAGGCCCGATATCGTGATCGGATTCGGAGGCTACGTCTCCCTGCCGCTCGGTCTGGCCGCGGCGATCGCGGGAATCCCCATCGTCCTCCATGAGCAGAACGCGGTGCCTGGGCTCGCGAACCGCATCCTGTCGCAGTGGGCAGCGGCGGTGTGCGTGACCTACCAGGCTTCAGCGCAAGGCCTGCGGCGGCCCGCTCGAGCCGTCGTCTCAGGCAACCCGGTGCGGCCCGCGGTCATGGCGTCGAACTCCGCCGCCGGGCGCAAGGCGCTGCACCTGGGCAAGGCCGACCTCGTTCTCCTGGTGTTCGGCGGGAGCAGGGGAGCCAAGCATCTCAACTCCGCGATAGTCGACCTCTACCCGAGGTTGAGTGTCGTGCCCAAGGTGAAGGTCGTGCTCGTGGCTGGCCCGGACGAAGCGGCCACAGTGGAGGCACGGCTGAAGGAGGTCGCGGGAGGCACCGCCGCGGGGTGGCAGGTGCACGGCTACCTGAACGACATGGGCGACGCGCTCGCTGCGGCGGACCTGGTCGTGTGCCGAGCCGGCGCGACGACGATCGCCGAACTGACGGCCCTGGGCAAGCCGGCGGTGGTGGTGCCCTATCCATACGCGACGGACGGGCATCAGCGACTGAACGCTCAGGCTCTGGTTGAAGCCGGCGCCGCCGTGGAGGTGCTCGATGGGGATCTCGACACGCCCATGTTCGGTAGCGCGGTCCTGCGGCTCCTCGCCGAACGCGACGTCAGGGAGCGGATGGGCGCGGCGGCGGCGACTCTGGCGAGGCCGCTGGCCGCGCACGTCATCGCGGAGACAGCGCTCGACGAGGCCTGTGCGTATCGTCGCCGTCGGGGGTTCGTCGGGGCGTCCTCGTGACCGGCCCCGTGTACGCTCACTTCATCGGTATCGGCGGCGCCGGCATGAGCGGCATCGCCAAGGTCCTTCACGATCGCGGAGTGGCTGTGACGGGATCCGACATGCGCCTTTCGCGCTACGCCGCCGCGCTGCGCGACTCGGGCGTGGATGTCCGGGTCGGGCACGAGGCCGGCAACGTAGGGGATCCGCGGATCGTCGTGGTCTCGTCCGCCATACCGGACTCCAACCCGGAGCTGATCGAGGCGCTTCGGCGCGGCATCGAGGTCTGGCCCCGGGCCAGGATGCTCGCCGAGCTCGCTGGCGACCGTATCACCGTCGCGATCGCCGGCACGCACGGGAAGACCTCCACGAGCTCGATGGCAGTGGCGGCACTGACCGCTCTCGACCTGGATCCGACGTTCCTGATCGGGGGAGTGATCAACGCGGTCGGCAGCAACGCGGGATGCGGCACCGGGGTGCACTACGTCGTCGAGGCTGACGAGTCGGACGGATCGTTCATGCAACTCGATCCCGCCGTCGCCATCATCACCAACGTCGAGGCCGACCACCTTGATCACTACGGCACGCTCGAGGCCGTCGTGGGGGCGTTTCGCGCCTTCCTGGGGAAGCTGGATGCCTCCGGGCTGGCCGTCCTGTGCGGAGACGACGCGCTGCTGTCGGGGCTCGCGGCTGATTGTGCGTGTCGGACGGTGACGTATGGGCGATGTCGTGGCGCCGACGTGGTCATGTCGGACGTGCGGTCCGGCGCGCTCGGCTGCAGCTTCACCGTGACGTTCCCGGATGGGAGCCGCGTCGACGCATCGGTCGGAGTGCCCGGGGAGCACATGGCCCTCAACGCGACGGGCGTGCTGGCCGCGATGTGGGCCATGGGGTTCGACCCGGTCGTCGCCGCGACGGGGCTGGCCTCCTTCTCGGGCGTCAAGAGGCGCTTCGAGCGAGTCGGCGAAGTCCAAGGGGTCGTTGTGGTCGATGACTACGCCCACCATCCCACTGAGATCCGGGCCACCTTGCGGGCGGCCCGGCAGTCGGGCCACGAGCGCGTGTGGGCGGTCTTCCAGCCGCACAGGTACTCACGGACCGCGGCATTCGGAGCGGAGTTCGGCGACGCGTTCGGCGACGCCGACCGTGTGGTCCTGATGGACGTGTACAGCGCTGGGGAGACGCCGGTGCCAGGGGTGTCCGGCAAGACCGTGCTGGATTCGCTGCTCATGCAGCACCCCCGCACACGTGCCGCCTACTTCCCGCATCGGGGAGATGTGGCCGGCTATGTGGCGGGCCTGGTACGGCCCGGAGACCTCGTGCTCACCATGGGCGCGGGCGATGTCACCGCCATGGGGCCTGAGATCGTGCGCGAGATGACCTCGCGCAAGGGGGAAAGGGACGGTCGGGCATGCCTCTGAGCGAGGCCGCGGCGCGACTCACGGAGTCCATCTCGGGCGCGGTGCGCCTCGCTGAACCGATGGCAAAGCATACGACATTCCGGGTGGGGGGTCCGGCCGCGCTCCACGTGACACTCGACACGCTGGCCGACGTCGCGGCCGCGCTCGCGATCCTCCGAGACGAGGATGTCGCGTACACCGTGGTGGGGAAGGGCAGCAACCTGCTGGTCTCTGACGCCGGATACGACGGCGCTGTACTGGTCCTTGGACGCGCGTTCAAGAAGCACCGCTTCGAAGACGGGCTGCTCAAGGCTGGCGCCGCGACGGTGCTGGGCGTGCTGGTCCAGGAAGCGTTCCACCTGGGGCTTGCCGGCCTGTCGTGGGCCGTGGGCATCCCCGGCACCCTCGGCGGCGCGTTGGCGATGAACGCCGGCACGCGGCAGGGCAGCATGCGCGATGCCGTCGAGGCGGTGACCGTCTACAATCCGGGGAAGGGACTGAGCCTCGTCAGAGGGCGCGACGTGTCGTGGGGGTACCGGTCCAGCGACCTCGTGGGTCGGGGCATCATCCTTGAAGCCTCTCTCTCTGTGGTCGAGGGTGACAGCACCCGCATTCGAGCGGAGATGGAGCGCTTCCTTCGCGACCGGAAGGCAACCCAGCCGATGGGAATGTCGTGCGCCGGCAGCGTGTTCGTGAACCCGCCGGGAGGCGCGGCTGGACAGCTCCTCGAGTCCGCGGGGTGCAAGGGCATGCGGCTCGGCGGGGCGCTGGTCTCGCCCATGCATGCGAACTTCATCGTGAACGACGGCGGGGCCACGGCCTCGGACGTGATCGGGCTCATCCACAAGGTACAGATGACGGTCAGGGACCTCCATGGCGTCGACCTCAGGCCGGAGATCCGCTTCCTCGGACGATTCGAAGAGGCGTAGATCCGTCTACATCAGCACACGCGGCTCTGGCTCTGACCCGATGATCGCGCGTCCTCCGCGGAGCGAGCGCGACGATCGGGAACGAGCCCCCGGTGCGCGTCGTGTCGTGCCCGACCGGGGCGCGACGAAGGAGGCCGCCGAGCGACGTCCGCCCACGCGGGCTCAACGCGAGGCGCGTGCCCGGCGCGAGGCTCGCGATGTTCGCCATTCCGCCCAGCGACGTGTGTTCAGGATCCGCGCGGCGACGCTTCTCGCCGTCGTCGCGGCGATCGTCGCGGGGGGTGTGACGCTGTACGGATCGTCTCTGTTCTCGATCAGCAAGGTGGAAGTACTGGGTGCGGTCAACGTCAGCTCCGCCCACGTCAGGGAACTGGCGCAGGTGCCTCCGGATGCGACCCTGATCAGGTTCCCCGCCGACGCTGTCGCGTCGAGGGTCGCGGCGGATCCATGGGTGCGCTCCGTGACCGTGTCTCGCGTGTTCCCGGACGGCATGAGGATCCGGGTCGTCGAACGGGCGCCCGTGGCCATGGTCGACGGAGGCGTGGCCCTGTGGCTCATCGACTCCGTGGGAATGGTCATGGCCCGGCGCTCGGCCGAGCAGACCGTCACCTCTATCGTCATACGAGACGTCACCGGGCTCGACATGAAGGTCGGGCGGGTGACCACGTCCGAGCCCCTCCTCAACGCGCTGGCGGTGCTATCGGGGCTGTCCAGAAGCCTGGCGGATGAGGTCCGGTCGATCTCGGCTCCCTCCATAGACGGGACCACGCTGTACACGAGAGCCAAGGTGGAGGTCGTGTTCGGTGACGCGAGGGACGCCAAGGTCAAGGACGAGCTGGTGCGACGGATACTGACCGAGCAGGCCGGCAAGGTCGTCTCGATCGACGTGCGCACCATCGATCGGCCGACGTGGCGAGGCCTGCCGAAGTAGGGCTCGGTCGGGCATTTCTCGGGAGTGCCGGCCCAGGCGCCGACCCCATCTCAAGCCACATCGGAATCGCCCCTTGCAAAGGTGCTAACCTTTATGCAAAGATTTAGTGTTCTGAGGATTGTCTAACCCTAAAGTAGAACCTTAACCACACAGTCACAGCGCTCTATGCAGGGGAGGGGAACTAATGCTGGATACGGGAGCCAACTACCTCGCGGTCATCAAGGTGGCCGGCGTGGGCGGTGGCGGAAGCAACGCGGTCAACCGGATGGTCGAGGCGGGGGTGAAGGGCGTCGAGTTCATCGCCGTCAACACCGACGCACAGGCGTTGCTGATGTCGGACGCCGACTACAAGGTGCACGTGGGCGTGCAGCTGACCAAAGGCTTGGGCGCCGGCGCGGATCCGGACGTGGGCCTGCAGGCGGCCGAAGAGAGCCGCGCTGAGATCAAGGAGGCCCTTCAGGGGGCCGACATGGTCTTCATCACCGCGGGTGAAGGCGGCGGGACGGGGACAGGCGCCGCGCCCGTCATCGCGCAGATCTCGAAGGACGAGATCGGCGCTTTGACCGTGGGCGTCGTGACACGGCCGTTCGCCTTCGAGGGCCGCAAGCGAGCCCTTCAGGCGGATGAGGGGATCAAGCGTCTGCGCGAGCACGTGGACACGCTGATCGTCATCCCGAACGATCGCCTTCTGCAGGTCGCCGAGAAGAAGACGTCGATCCTGGACGCCTTCCGCATCGCCGACGATGTTCTGCGGCAAGGCACACAGGGCATCACCGATCTCATCACGGTGCCGGGGCTCATCAACCTCGACTTCGCCGACGTTCGCACGATCATGCAGGACGCGGGCTCTGCCCTCATGGGCATCGGCATCGCGACGGGCGACGGGCGTGCGCACGACGCCGCCAAGGCCGCCATCTCCAGCCCCCTGCTCGAGAGCAGCATCGAAGGGGCGCAGGGCGTTCTCCTGTCGATCTCGGGCGGCAGCGACCTCGGCCTGTTCGAGGTCAATGAGGCTGCCGAGGTAGTGGCCGCAGCGGCCCACCCGGATGCGAACATCATCTTCGGGGCGGTCATCGACGACTCGATGCTCGATCAGATCCGTGTGACGGTGATCGCCACAGGATTCGAAGGGCGTCGCAAGCAAGCATCCTTGGCGATCGACGAGGATGAGGGACTGCCGAATGTGGCGGGTATCCCCACCTTCGAGCCGATCGCCGAAGAGGACCTCGACATCCCGGCTTTTCTGAAGCGCCGGGGATAGCTCGGAACAGGGGCGCCCTGCGGGGGCACCTGTCCTGATGGGGACGCAGGCGGACGATCGAGCCTGCGGACCAAGGGCAGCGCGGTGACGAGGAAGCGGCCTCGTCACCGCGCTGC
>JANYAK010000008.1 GCA_025361335.1 Coriobacteriia bacterium | reverse complement strand
CCAGCCCGCCCAGGCGACGGGAAGGCGCGCGATGCACCCTCAAAGGCTCGCCGAAAGGGCTCTTCACCAGCGGATTCGTGCACTCACTCTGGCAACGGCGGACGGGGTTCCGGTCTTGCACTGACTTTGTCAATCAACCGGGACGAGCACGCCGCCCGACACCTGCGGGCGCCTACCCTTTCGAGACCCGTTCCCCGGAAGAGCCCCTCGACCCGCACACACCACTGGGGATCGGGAAAGGCGCCGCGAAATGGCATGCGGCTATATGCCCCGGAGCGACCTCCCGCAGCGGCGGCTCCTCTTCGCTGCAGATCGGGAACTTCGCGATCGGGCAGCGGGTGTGGAAGCGGCAGCCCGTCGGCGGGTGGATCGGACTCGGCACGTCGCCCGTCAGGATGATGCGCTCGCGGCCGCGCTGCTTCTCCGGATCGGGGACCGGAACCGCCGACAGCAGCGACTGAGTGTATGGATGGTGCGGCTCGTCGTAGAGCCCGCGCCAGTCGCCCACCTCGACGATCTTGCCCAGGTACATGACCGCGACGCGGTCCGAGATATGGCGCACGACGGAGAGGTCGTGCGCTATGAAGAGGTACGTCAGCCCGAACTCGTCCTGCAGCTTCTCGAGAAGGTTGATGATCTGCGCCTGGATGGACACGTCGAGCGCCGAGACGGGCTCGTCGCAGATGATGAGCTTGGGCTTGAGCATGAGCGCCCTGGCCACGCCGATGCGCTGACGCTGGCCGCCCGAGAACTCATGGGGGTACCGATTCCCGTGCTCGGGGTTGAGGCCGACGATCTCCAGCGTCTCACGGACGCGCTTCCGGCGCTCGTCCTGGGTGCCGATGTTCTGGATCGCCAGCGGCTCGGATACGATCTCCGCCACCGTCATCCGGGGGTTCAGCGACGCGTACGGATCCTGGAAGATGAACTGCACGTTCCGCCGGAACTCCTTGAGCGCACGGCCGCGCAGCTTGCGGACATCCGTCCCGTCGAAGACGATCGAGCCGCTCGTGGGCTCGATGAGCCTGATGAGCATGCGTCCGGTGGTCGACTTGCCGCAGCCGGACTCGCCGACGAGCCCGAGCGTCGTGCCTTCCTCGATCTCGAACGAGACGTCCTCGACGGCGCTCACGTAGCCGCCGATCCGTGACAGGAGCACGCCCTGTTCGACGGGGAAGCGCTTGGTGAGACCACGTACGGTCAGCAGCTCGCTCACGAGCTCACCCCCGCGCACGCCATCTCGGTGCGGGTGAATCCCGGCTCGCCGGAGAAGTGGCACGCCGACATGTGGCCGCCTTCGATGTCCCGGAGCTGCGGCACCATTGTCCGGCAGACCTCT
The DNA here is from genome assembly GCA_025361335.1 of Coriobacteriia bacterium. Classification (GTDB taxonomy): domain Bacteria; phylum Actinomycetota; class Coriobacteriia; order Anaerosomatales; family PALSA-660; genus JANYAK01. The sequence goes on along the minus strand of JANYAK010000008.1, from coordinate 40,132 downwards.
TTGACGTAGGGACAGCGCGGGTGGAAGGGGCAACCGCTCGGCACGTTGACGAGGCTCGGCGGCTGTCCCTTGATGGGGCACAGCTCCGTCTTGTCCGTGACGTCGTGCCTCGGCAGGCTGTCCAGCAGGCCCCACGTGTACGGGTGCTGAGGCTTGTAGAAGACCTCGTCCGCGGCTCCGAGCTCCGCGGGATGGCCGGCATACATGACGAGGACGTTGTCCGCGATATCCGCGACGACGCCGAGGTCGTGCGTGATCATGACGATCGCCGACCCGGTACGGTCCTGGAGCGACATCATGAGGTCGATGATCTGAGCCTGGATGGTCACGTCGAGCGCAGTGGTCGGCTCGTCGGCGATGAGGATGTCGGGGTCGCATGCGAGCGCCATCGCGATCATGGCGCGCTGGCGCATCCCGCCCGAGAACTGGTGCGGATAGTCGCGAGCGCGCTCGGACGGGTGCGGGATGCCGACCAGATCCAGCAGCTCGACCGCCCGCTGGTTCGCGTCGGCCTTCGACATGCCCTTGTGGACCCGCAGGGACTCCGCGATCTGGACGCCCACCCGGAAGACAGGGTTCAGCGAGGTCATCGGGTCCTGGAAGATCATCGCGATGCGGTTCCCGCGGATCGCGCGCATCTGGTCCTCGGTCATCCCGACGACGCTGTCGCCCTTGAAGCGGATGTCGCCTTCGACTACTCGCCCCTGCGCGGCCGGGATGAGGCCCATGATCGACAGCGCGGTGACGGACTTCCCCGAACCCGACTCCCCCACGACACCCAGCGTCTGGCCCGCGTCAAGCGTGAATGTCACACCGTCCACCGCGCGGACCACGCCGTCTTGGGTGAAGAAATGCGTCTTGAGGCCGGCGACCTCGAGAAGGTGGGTCATCTTCTAGTCCTTCATCTTCACGTCGAGGGCGTCGCGCAGGCCGTCACCCAACAGGACGAACCCGAGAACGGTCGTCAGGATGGCGAGGCCGGGGAAGATCATGAGATGCGGCGCGTTGTAGATGAAGCCGCGGCCTTCGGCCAGCATAAGGCCCCATGCCGGCGTGGGCGGCAGGATGCCCATGCCCAGGAACGACAGGGCGGCCTCGGTGAGGATGGCCCCGCCGATCGACATCGTGGCGTAGACGATGATCGGCGCGACCGCGTTCGGCAAGATGTGGCGAGTCATGATCCTCAGGTCGCCCGCGCCGAGCGCACGCGCCGCGTCGACGTACTCGTTCTCCTTGACCTGCAGGATCGAGCTGCGGAACACACGCGCGATGGTCGGCCAACCGAGCAGGCCGATGGCGATGAAGATGTTGAGGAAGCCCCGACCGAGGACGGCCATGAGCGCGATCGCGAACAGGATGTAGGGGAACGCGAGGAAGACGTCCGTGAGCCGCATGACGAACGAGTCCGCCAGCCCGCCGTAGTAGGCCGCAAGAGCGCCCATGATCAGGCCGAGCATGACCGAGATGGCGGTGGCGATGACTCCGACGGCGAGCGAGACCCGCGCACCGTAGATGACCCTCGATAGGATGTCGCGACCGAGGTCGTCACGCCCGAACGGGTGTGCGAGGGATGGCGGATTGAGGCTCAGCCCGACCACCTTGGTCGTGTCGATCTTGATGGGGTCACCGAGCGTCTGCGGAACCCAGAGGTCCGCGGTCACCGCAACGGCGACCATGATCGCGATCCAGACGAGAGCCACGATCGCCAGCTTGTTGCGGCGGAGCCGCCGCAACGCGTCACTGAGGAGCGTGCGGCTCGACGCCTCGGCGGTGAGAGTGGACTCGCTCGCCCGCGTCGCCCCGTCAGGGTGGTGGTCCCCCGGGTCCGGGACGGCTTCGCTGATGTCGGGCTTCATCGCATCTCTCCTGGCCGAGCTCACGACGACTCCGCCCCGTAGCGGATGCGAGGGTCGAGGAACGCGTAGCTGATGTCGACGAGCAGGTTGATGATCATCACGACGAACACGATGATGATCACCCCGCCCATGACGACCGGCCAGTCGCGCTGCAGGATGGACTGGTACACCATGTAGCCGATCCCCGGCCAGTTGAAGACAGTCTCGGTGAGGATCGCCCCGCTCATCATCGCCCCCAGATCGAGGCCGATGAATGTGACGACGGGGATCATTGCGTTCTTGAGACCATGCTTCCAGATCACTGCGCTGGGGGACAGGCCCTTGGCCTGCGCCGTGCGGATGTAGTCCTGGTTCATGACCTCGAGGAGCTGGCTGCGCATGATGCGCGCCACGTAGGCGGTCGACACTGATGCCAACACGATGGACGGCATGATCATGTGAGCCCACGGCGGGAACTGGTCAGATGTCATGTTCACCACGGGCAGGTACGGCAGGCCCCATTCCTTGAACTTGATGCCGAAGAGCAGCTGCATCATGAGTCCGAGCCAGAAGACCGGGAGGGACACGAGTATCGAGGTGGACAACGTCACCAGGACGTCCATGAAAGAATAGCGTTTGATCGCGGAGATGATGCCGGCACCAATACCGATGATGATCTCGATCACGATCGCAGCCAGCGCGAGCCTGATGGTGTTCGGGTAGAGATCCGCGAAGATCGAAAGCACGGGCCGTCGGGCCCGGGACGACTCGCCCAGATCGCCTTTCGAAAGGCGGACGAGGTAGTCCCCATACTGCTGGTAGAGCGGCTTGTCGAGGCCGAGCGCCTTCCGAATGGAGGCGCGCTGAGCATCGGTCATGTTGCGCTCGCCCATGCGCATCGCGATCGGATCCCCAGGGATGACGACGGTCAGCACGAAGAGCAGGATCGTCACTCCGAGGAACACCGGGACCATCTGCAGGACCCGACGTACGATGTACTTCAGCATGTGGTGTCGCTTTCCCAGCGTTTTCAGGCCGCTACGCTGGCGGCGGCGGGATGCTCGTCTCCGGCACCCCGCCGCCCCCGTTGCAGCGCTGTCTTACTTCCGAGCTTGGTTACTACTTGGCGGCCTTGGACAGCCAGGCCTTGTCGAGGGCCGCGAGGCCCATCGGGCTGAAGACCAGGTCGTGCAGGCGATCGGAACCGACACGGACGTGGCGGTAGTTCACGAGCGCGATGAGCGGCTGGTCCTCGCCGATCTTCTTCTCGACGTCCTGATAGAGCTTAACGCGCTTGGCGGCGTCGGTCGTCTCCCGGGCCGTCTTGAGCATCGCGTCGACATCAGGGTTGACGTAGAGCGACTTGTTGTCGCCGGACTTCGAGTTGAACATCGGGTAGAGGAAGTTGTCCATGATCGGGTAGTCGGCGAGCCAGCCGAGGCGCATCAGCTGATGCGTGTCGCTGTTCGCGAACTTGCCGTCCTTGACCTTGAGCCACTCGCTCGAGTAGGTCTCCCACGGCTGACCGTTGAGCTTGACCTTGATGCCGACGGCCGCAAGGTCGGCCTGGATGAGCTGCATGACCTTCTCATGACCACGGCCCACGTTGAACGCAAGCTCGATCTCAGGGAGACCGGCACCACCAGGGAAGCCGGCCTTGGTCAGGAGCTGCTTGGCGCGGGCGACGTCATAGCTGTTGTTCGGCCAGGCGTTCTTCTGGTAGCCCACGATGCCCGCGGGGATGGGACCGGACGCGGGGACGCGCGTTCCCTCGTAGACGACGTCGCAGATTGCCTGCGCGTTGATGGCCGACGCCATGGCCTTGCGAAGGTCGGCGTTCTTGGTGGTCGCATCCTGTGTGTTGATCCAGATGTAGTACGTGGACAGTTCGGAGCCCAGGATGACCTGCTTGCCCGGGTTCATGGTGTAGCCATCGGGGCTCTCGCCATACTGCTTGACGGTGGCCTTGATCTGGCCGGTCGCAATGGTGGCGAAGTCGAGGTTGCCCTGCTTGTAGTCGGTGAAGGCGGCTTCGTCGTCCTTGTAGATCTTGAAGTTGACGCCGTCGACGAACGACTTGTCACCGTAGTAGTCCTTGAACGCGGCCAGCTTGATGCCCTGCTGGTGCGTCCACGGCTCCGTCATCATGAACGGGCCGTTGCCGATCGGCTTCTCGAGGAACGCCTTCGAGTCCTTCTCGACCTCTTCCTTGGGCACGGGAGCAAGAGCCGGGTGACCGACGACATACTCGAAGTCGGCGAAGGGGTACTGCAGGGTGACCTCGAGGGTGTTGTCGTCGATGGCCTTGACGCCTGAGAGCTCCGTCGCCGTGCCGGCCTGCATCTCATCGAAGCCCTTCACCGGGGCCAAGTGGTACGAGATGGTCGACGCGTTCGAGCCGAGCGCGATGCGCTCCCATGCGTACTTGAAGTCGCCTGCGACGACGACGCGGCCGTTGTGGAACTTCGTGCCCTTCTTGAGCTTGAAAGTCCAGACCGTCGCGTCGGCGTTGGGCTTCCAGCTCTCAGCCACGGCCGGCTTGATCTTCGAGGTGAGCGGATCGAAGTCGACGAGGCTGTCGAAGACCTGGTTGATGACTTGGATCCCCTCGGACTCCTGCCCGTCGATCGGATCGATGACCGCCGGCTCGCCGATATAGAAGTTCAGTGTGCCGCCCTTGACCGGCGTGGCAACGGCGGGTGCTGCGGGCGTGGCTGTCTTGGCCGGCGTGCATCCCGCGACACCGGCGAAGCCGGCCGCAAGGGCGAGCACCAGGACAAGAGCGAGCGACGTGCGCAAACGTTTCGTCATCGGACAGCCCCTTTCTCAACTCCCAAATGGATCATTTCCGATATCGTGCACCCGATCGCTCACCTGCGTCGCGACCCTCCCCGATCGAGACAGGGATCGCTTCAGACGTCGCGGGACGACCGGGGCCTTGCCCCTCCAACGGGTAAAGTTTCCCCCCGTTCACATATATGCGCAAGTACGCCACGGCCGGTCACGGGCCTCGCACGGGGATTCTCGCCAAGACGAAGGGGACGCCCGTCGAACCGGGCGTCCCCCCGAGAGTCGAGTGTCCGAAGCGTCAGCCGGCAAGCGGCCTGTAGAAGACCATCAGGAGCAGCGAGGTGATCGCCCATCCCGCGGCCAGCCCGACGGTGATGCGGTCCAGGTTCTTCTCGATCAGCGTCGTCCCCGATGCGGACGATGAGATGCCTCCGAACATCGTGGAGAGGCCGGTGCCCTTCCCCGAGTGCAGCAGCACGAACACGATCAGCCCGAGCGCGAAGGCCAGGTGGAGGATCATCACGACGACGATGAGTGGGTTCACGAGCATCTCCTCGGTTTATTCATGACAGGTGCGCCCCGCACGCTCCCGCGTCGGCGCCGAATGAGTATACGTGTCCGGACCCGGCGGCTCAACCTCGAGATGCCCCGCGGGATGTCGTCGAGCGCAGCAGGCTCCGCCCCGTCCACTGGGGCGGCGCGCTCAGGCCGATCATGTCCAGGAGGGATGGCGCGACGTCCGCGAGGATGCCTTCGCCCGCGACATCGCATACTCCGTCGGCCACACAGATCAGGGGAATGGGGCACGTCGTGTGCGCGGTGAACGGTCCGCCGTGCTCGTCAAGCATCTTCTCGGCGTTGCCGTGGTCGGCCGTCAGCAGGGCGTTGCCGCCCCTCGCGACGATCGCGTCGAGCACGCGGCCCACTCCGTCATCGACCGCCTCGACGGCCTTGATGGTGGCGGCCAGCACACCGGTGTGGCCCACCATGTCGCAGTTCGCGTAGTTCACGATGTAGACGTCGGCGTCGCCCGCCGCGATCGCAGTCGCCAAGCGGTCGGTGACCCCCGGCTCGCTCATCTCCGGGATCAGGTCGTAGGTGGCGGCTTTGGGGCTGGGAACCAGGATGCGCGTCTCCCCCGGCCGCGACGGCTCACTGCCGCCGTTGAGGAAGAACGTCACATGGGCGTACTTCTCCGTCTCGGCGATGTGAAGCTGGCGAAGGCCCGCCTCCGCCAGGACGTCGGCCAGGACGCACTCCGGGAACTCCTTGGAAAACGCGACCGGGGCCGGGATGTCGGGATCGTACTCGGTGAGGCAGACGAACCTGATGGCTGGGAAGGCCTCCCTCGAAAACCCGGTGAAGCCGGGATCCACGAGCGCGCGGGTGAGCTCGCGCGCCCGGTCGGGGCGGAAGTTGAAGAACACAACCGCGTCTCCATCGCGGATGCGCCCGTCCACGCCGCCGACGACGAGCGGCTCCACGAACTCGTCGGTCACGTCCTCCGCGTAGCTGCGCTCGACCGCCGCGACCGGATCGTCCGCGGCGACGCCGTCGCCCATCACGAGGGCGCGCCACGCGCGCTGCACGCGCTCCCATCGGTTGTCGCGGTCCATGGCGTAGTAGCGGCCCATGACCGTCGCCACCCGCCCCACGCCCTCGCCGTCCAGGAAGCGTGCCGTCTCCGCGACGAAGTCCGCGCCGGAACGCGGCGGCACGTCGCGCCCGTCCAGGAAGCAGTGGACGAAGATGCGATCGGCGCCGCGCGCCTTGGCCATGCGGATCAGCGCGAAGAGGTGCTGGATATGGCTGTGTACTCCGCCGTCTGAGAGCAGGCCTATGAAATGGATCGCTCGACCCTCGGCGATCGTCGGGTCCATGGCGGCCCGCAGGACGGGGTTCTCCAGGATCGAACCGTCGCGGACCGCCAGGTTGATGCGCGTGAGCTCCTGGTAGACGACGCGGCCCGCCCCGATGTTGAGGTGCCCGACCTCGGAGTTGCCCATCTGCCCCTCGGGCAGGCCGACCGCGAGGCCCGAACAGGCCAGCGGCGCCCAGGGGCGCCGCGCGAACAGGCGATCCAGATTCGGCGTGTGGGCGAGCGAGATGGCGTTGCCCGGACCGGGTTCCGTCAGCCCGAACCCGTCCATGATGACGAGCAGGGCCGGCAGGCGCAGCGCCGCGCGCTCCGACTCCGACGCGGGAACGAAGTCCTTCCCGCTCACCGCGCCGCGTTCACGATGCCGGCGAACGAGTCGGCGTTGAGGGCCGCTCCGCCCACGAGCGCGCCGTCGATGTCCGGCTCCGCGAAGAAGTGGTGCGCGTTCTCGGGCTTCACCGAGCCGCCGTACAGGATGCGGCAGCTCATGGCGGCGGGCGGGCCGTACATCGCTCCGATGGTCGCGCGGATCGTCCGGGCGACGTCGTTGGCCTTCTCGGGGATCGGCGTGTGGCCGGTCCCGATGGCCCAGATGGGCTCGTATGCGATCACGAGACCCGCCGCCTGCCCGGGGTCGAGACCAGCCAGGCCCTCGCGCACCTGAGCGCGCACGAAGGTCTCCGTGCCTCCCCCGTCGTGGATCTCGGCGCTCTCACCGCAGCACATGATGGGCCTCATGCCGCCGGCGAACACCGCGCGGACCTTCTTGTTCACCGTCTCGTTCGTCTCGCCGAAGTACTCGCGTCGCTCGGAGTGGCCGACGATCACGTAGTCGCAGCGCAGCTCCTTGAGCATGCGGGGGGAGATGGCGCCCGTGTACGCGCCCTCCTCTTCCCAGAAGCAGTCCTGAGCGCCGAGGCGCATCTTGAGTTTGTCGAGTTCGATCACGGTCGAGACGGCCTTGAGCGCCGTGAACGGGGGACAGACGGCGATCTCGACCTGGTCCCAGGCTTCGGTCACGAGCAGGGCGAGGTCTTGGATCAGGACGGCGCCCTCGCCCGAAGTCTTGTACATCTTCCAGTTGCCCGCTACCAGCGGGACCCGGTCGAACGCCATGGTCTACCTCCTCGAACGGACGGCGGGGCGGCCCTGGCGCCGCTCCCTCCTCACGGGCTACCTGTCCAGCAGTGCCTCGACCCCCGGGAGAGGTGCTCCCTCCAGGAGCTTCATGGACGCGCCGCCGCCGGTGGACACGAAAGTGACGCGCTCCTCGAGATCGAACTTCTTGAGCGCGGCCACCGAGTCACCGCCGCCCACCACCGACACGGCGCGATTGTTGCGCGCCACGGCGACGGCGACCTCACGCGTGCCGCTCTCGAACGGCTTGAGCTCGAAGACGCCCATCGGCCCGTTCCAGAAGATGGTCCTGGCATGGCCGATCGGACCCTTGAACAACTCGACGGACGTGGGGCCCACATCCAGCCCCATCATGTCCGCGGGGATCTCCTCGCGCCCGACGATCTTGGTCTCGGCATCGGCCTCGATGGCGTCAGCGATCACGAAGTCGACGGGAAGGAGGAGGTCGACGCCCTTGTCCATCGCCTTGGTGAGCAGGGCCTTGCACGGCTCCACCCACTCCGGCTCCACCAGCGACTTCCCGACGCCCACGCCCTTGGCCACGAGCAGGGTGAAGCACATGCCGCCGCCGATGATGAGGGTGTCGACGACGTCGAGCAGCCGATCGATCACGCCAAGCTTCTCGGAGACCTTGCTGCCGCCCAGGATCGCCACGAACGGCCGCTGCGGGTCGGTGAGCATCGCCGTGAGCGTCTCGACCTCGCGCGCCAGCAGAAGACCCGCGTATGCGGGCAGGTAGTGCGCCACGCCCTCGGTGGATGCGTGCGCCCGATGGGCGGCTCCGAAAGCGTCGTTCACGTAGACGTCCGCGAGCGCGGCGAGCTTCTTGGCGAACGCGGGATCGTTGGCCTTCTCGCCGGGCTCGAAGCGCACGTTCTCCAACATCACGATCTCGCCGTCGACCATTCGATCGACAGCCTCTTGAGCATCAGGCCCGACCACGTCGTCGACGAACACGACGTTGCGTCCGAGCAGCCTCTGGAGAACGCGCCGGACGGGACGCAGCGAGAACTGCGGGTCGGGCGCTCCCTTCGGCCTGCCCAGGTGCGACGCCACGATGACGCGGGCGCCGTGGTCCACCAGGTAGCGCAGGGTGGGAAGGGCGGCCCGCACACGGGTATCGTCGGTCACCGTTCCCTCGGACAGCGGCACGTTGAAGTCCACGCGGACCAGGACGCGCTTCCCGCGGACATCGACGTCCTTGACGGTCTGCTTCGCAAACATCCGCGCCGCCTAGACGAGCGCGATGAGGTCGACGACGCGGTTGCTGTAGCCCCACTCGTTGTCGTACCACGAGATGCACTTCACGAACGTGCCGGTGCCGCCCATGACCATCGTCTGCAGGGAGTCGAAGACCGAGCTGGCCGGGTTGCCGACGACGTCGATCGAGACGATCGGGTCGGTGCAGTACTCGAGGATCCCCTTCATCGGGCCCTCGGCCGCGGCCTTCATGGCCGCGTTGATGTCGTCACGGGTGACGGAGGTCTTGAGCTCGGCCACGAGGTCGACCGCGGAACCGTCCGGGGTCGGGACGCGCATCGACATGCCGTCGAGGCAGCCCTTCATGTCCGGCATGACGAGGCCGATCGCCTTGGCGGCGCCGGTCGAGGTCGGGATGATCGACACGGCGGCGGCACGCGCGCGCCGCAGGTCCTTGTGCGGGAAGTCCAGGATGACCTGGTCGTTGGTGTAGCTGTGGATGGTGTTCATGAAGCCGTGCTTGAGACCGAAGCTGTCGCGAAGCACCTTCGCGAACGGCGCCAGGCAGTTGGTCGTGCAGGACGCGTTGCTGATGATGTGATGCGTGTCGCGATCGTAGTCCTGGTCGTTGACGCCGAGGACGATCGTGATGTCCTCACCCTTCGCGGGCGAGGAGATGATGACCTTCCGGGCCCCCGCTTCGATGTGCGCGACAGCCTTCGTGGCGTCTGTGAAGCGGCCGGTGGACTCGACGACCACGTCGACGCCCAGAGCCTTCCACGGCAGCGCTCCCGGCTCGCGCTCGGCCAGCACCTTCACTTCGCGGCCGTTGACGACGAACGAGCCGTCGCCCGGCTCGACCGTGCCGTTGAAGCGCTTGTGGACCGAGTCGTACTTCAGCAGGTGCGCCAGGGTGGCGGCGTCCGTGAGGTCGTTGACCGCCACGATCTCGATGTCCGGGTTCTTCTGCGCTGCCCTGAAGACGAGCCGCCCGATGCGGCCGAAACCGTTGATGCCGACGCGGATAGCCACTGCGTTCCCCTTCCGTTGGCGGGACGCGGGACTTCGCCGCACCCGCACGTGACCGACATGTGAACCGCTCGCTCCGGAACGTGCACCGGCGCGGTCGGCTGAACCCCCGTGTATCCCTACGTACCTTCCCGTTGCCGGCGGCCGGAGTCAAGGTCTCCCGAGCCCTCCGACGGCCCTTCGTCGGCACCCTCGGCGACGAGCTCGCCGGCAAGCGCCTCGATGCGCCTGATGCGGTGGTACACCGCGGACTTCGACAGCGGCGGATCGGCCGACTCGCCCAGCTCACGGAGGCTGACCTCCGGATGCTCCAGCCGCAACGCAGCAAGCTCACGCAATGCCTTGGGGAGCCTGTCGAGACCGAGCGTGTCGGACAGGCGGCGGATGTCCTCGACCTGGGACATGGCGGCCTCGGCGGACTTCTCGAGGTTGGCGGTCTCCGCGTTGACCAGACGGTTCACGTCGTTGCGCATGCTCTTGATGATGCGCACGTCCTCGGTCCGCAGCAGGGCGCGATGCGCTCCGACCAGGGCGAGGAAGGTCACTATCGGCTCGGCGCCCTTCAGGTAGACCGCGAACAGCCCGCGACGGCGCGTCACGCGCGCGTCGATCCCGAACCTGCCCATGAGCTTGACCAGGTCGACCGCGAGCTGCTCGGTCTCGGCCGTGAGTTCGAAATGGAAGTCCCCGTGCGGGTCGGCGACGAACCCGCCTCCCAGGAACGCACCGCGCAGATACGAGATCGCGCAGCACTCGCGCCTCGTCAGCCGGGAAGGCACGCCATATGCGATCCCGAGCGACTCGTCGAGCACGCCCATGTCGGCCAGCGCGGCGGTCAGCGGAGGCTGGGACGGGATGGTGATGAGGTAGTTGTTCGTCTTGTGGAGCACGGACCTGCGCACCGTGAGTTCGGTCTTGAGGTCGTACAGCTCGTGGAGGAGCTTTATGACCTTGCGGGCGACCGGCGCCGTCTCGGTCGCGATCTCGAGCGTGAAGCGCTGTGAGCCGGTGATGTGGAGGGTCCCCTCGACCCGCACCAACGCGGCCAGTTCGGCCTTAGGGCAGCACGCCCTCTTCGGCACGACCCGCGACAGCTCGTCTTTGACTTCGGAGGTGAACGACACCGTCACACCACCTTCTCGAGAACGGCCAGCAGCCGCTCCCGCGAGTGGTGCCGCGGATCGCCAGGGTCGGCCACGTCGGCGAGAACGACGTCGATGCCCAGCGCCCGTATGCGCTCGGCCGCGCCGCGGTCGCCGATGACGACCTCCACGTCCCCGAACAGCGGATACGCGTCGGTGTCGTGGACCACGACGCAGTCGATGACTCCTCCGAGCCCGTGGGCGATCAGCGCCGACACGTGGTCGGCGGCGTCCATCCCGCCCGTCTCTCCGCGCTGGTTTGCCACGTTGCACACGTACACGACCTTGGCGCGTGACTCGCGCAGGGCCGTGACGACCCCACGGATGAGGAAGTTCGGCAGGATGGAACCGTACAGGCTGCCCGGGCCGATGACGACCACGTCGGCGGTCGAGAGCGCCTCCAAGACGGGCGGGTACGCGTCCGGCTCCTCCCCCTCGTAGGACACGCGGGAGATCGGAGCGAGGCTGTCCGCGACCGCGGCCTGGCCGACCACGAGATGCCCCTCGATGTCGAGCGCGGCCAGGACCACGTCGTCCAGAGTCGCGGGCAGAACCTTGCCCCTCGCCCCGAGCAGCTTCGCGGCGTCAGCGAGCGCTCGAGGGAACGAACCTTCGATGTCAGCGAGGGCGGCGATGATCAGGTTGCCCAGCGCATGTCCGGCCAGACCCTCCCCGTGAGCGAAGCGGTACTGGAACAGCCTGCTGAACGGGCTGTCGGCGTCTGCCATCGCGACCAGACAGTTGCGCGCGTCGCCCGGAGGCAGCATGCCGAGGTCGCGCCTCAGGAGCCCCGACGATCCGCCGTCGTCGGCCATCGTGACGACCGCCGTCGTCTCGAAGCCGAGCCGTAGCAGGCAGTCGAGCACGTTGGGAAGCCCGGTGCCGCCCCCGATCGCGACGGCGCTGCGCCCCTGTCCGGTCACATCCACTCCTGGTCCTTGGTGATGTCGCGGTGCCGCACCGACACCCGGTAGCCCAGTCCGCGCAGGTACTTGGCGGTCTCCTGGGCCAGGACGACGCTGCGATGCATGCCGCCGGTGCAGCCCAACGCGACGGACAGGTGGTGCTTACCCTCGGCCAGGTAGTTCGGTGCGAGGTCGGACAGTAGGGGCTGCCACCGATCCAGGAACGTCTTCGTCTCCTCGCGCTCCAGGACATAGTCCCGAACCGCCCGGTCCTGCCCTGTTCTGTGCCTCAGGCGCGAGATGTAGAACGGGTTGGGCAGGAACCGCACGTCCATGACGATGTCCGCGTCGATCGGCGCCCCGTACTTGAACCCGAACGACGTCACCGTGATCGCCAGGTCGTCCTTGAGGTCTTCCGATAGGAACTTCTGCCGGATCACCGTGCGCAGCTGCTGTGGGAGCATGTCGCTGGTGTCGACGATCAGGTCGGCACGCCGGCGCACCTCACGCAGCCCCTCCTGCTCCCGCTGGATACCGTCGATGATCGATCCGGTCTCGGCGAGCGGGTGGCGCCGGCGGGTTTCCTTGAAGCGGTTGACGAGCACCTTCTCGGCCGCTTGCAGATACAGGATGCGGAACGCGTTCCCCGACGCTTCGAGGCGCGCGAGCTCCTCGAGCAAGGCTCCGAAGAACGACATCGTGCGCATGTCACACACCACGGCCACCTTGGCGATGCGGCTCCCGGGAAGCGCCGCGAGATCCACCACCTGGCCCAGAAGGGCGGGAGGTAGGTTGTCGATGCAGAAGTAGCCCAGATCCTCGAACGTGTGGATGGCCTCGGAGCGGCCGGCCCCGGCCAGCCCTGTGATCAGGACCAGCTCAACGGGGGCCGGAGTGGCTTCCGCCTCGTGCTCGACGCTCATGTCAGGTCCGTCAGTCACGATTCCTCCGTCGGTCCCCGCCGCCCACGCCACGCCCTCGCCTGCCCGGATGCGCCCTCTTGTCAGGCGTCCCGTTCGAGCCATCTCGTCGCGATGGAGGTGACGACGGAGATGATGAGCGCCGCCAGCACCGTGGCCCAGAACCCCGTCGTGCTCACGCCGGGGACCACCGCGGTCGCGAGCGCGAGCATGGCGGCGTTGATGATCAGGGAGAACAGCCCCAGGGTCACGATCGTGACCGGCAAGGCGACCAAGGCGATGACGGGCTTGATGGTGGCGTTGATGATGCCGAGCACGAACGCGAGCGCCAAAGCCCACCAGAACGACGCGACCGCCAGAAGCGCTCCCCCGGAGAAGTACGACACGCCGAAGATGACAGCAGCCGATATGAGCAGTCGGAGAACGAACCTCATCGCCTTGGTACCCCCTGTGTCCCGTGCGTGCCGAGCGCGATATCCGCCCGTCACAGCAGTATAGCAACGCCCGGCTCCGTGGTGGGCGATCCGCGGCGTCAGGCCGAGGGCGGGACCGGATCGCCGGGGGACTCCGACAGGTACTCGACGATGTCGGCGGCCAAGGCACGCGAGATGCCCGGCACCGCGGCGATCTGGTCGACGGAGGCGGTCCTGAGCCTCCGGACCGAACCGAACGCCTTCACGAGCGCCTGCTTGCGGGTCGGCCCGACCCCGGGTACCTCGTCGAGGATGGACGCCGTCATCGCCTTCCCGCGCAACTCGCGGTGATACGTGATCGCGAACCGGTGGGCCTCGTCGCGGACGCGCTTCACCAGATAGAGCGACGGCGATCCGGCCGGCAGGACGACCGGATCCGCCCACCCCGGCATGAAGATCTCCTCCTCGCGCTTCGCGAGCGAGGCGACCGGCAGGCCCACTATGCCGAGTTCCGCGAGGACGCTCATCGCCGCCGACAGCTGCGCCTTGCCGCCGTCGACAATGAGCAGGTCCGGCTTCCTCGCGAAACGGGCACCTTCCTTGGCTTCGCGCAGGAAGCGCCGAGACAGCACCTCACGCATCATCGCGACGTCGTTGGACTCGCCGTCGTCCAGTCGCACCTTGAACCGGCGGTACGCCAACGGCTCCGGCCGGCCCCCGTCGAACACGACCATCGACCCCACGGAGAACCTCCCATGCAGCGTCGAGATGTCGAACGCCTCGATACGCAGAGGCGGCGCGGGCAGCGCGAGAGCGCTTTCCAGCTGAAGGAGCGCGGAGTTCGTGCGCGATTCGTCGTAGCGGGTGCGGAAGGAGTAGCGCGCCAGCGCGTGCCGCGCGTTCGTGTCGGCCAAGTCCAGCAGGCGGCGCTTCTCGCCCCGCTCGGGGACCGCCACCCGCGCCTTGGAGCCCCGCAGGCTCCCGAGCCACTCGGACATGGCCTCGGCGCCCTCGGGCAGGACCGAGACGAGGACCTCGCGCGGCACGCGGCTGGCCTGCGCGTAGTAGCGCAGGAGGAACCCCTCCATCAGGTCGGCGTTCGACACGTCGAGCCCCTGGTCGAGCACGAACTCGGCGCCGGCGAGCACCCGGCCCTCCCGCACCTGGAAGACGTGCGCGGCGGCGATCGTCTCCTCGCGGTAGATCCCGATGACGTCCGCGTCCAGATCGCGCGCGCTCACCACGGTCTGCTTCTCGAGGATGGTGCGCACGGCCTCGAGCCGATTGCGGAAGCGCGCGGCCCTCTCGAAGTCGAGCTCGCCGGCCGCCTGGTGCATCGAGGCGCCCAATTCGGTCGCGACGCTCGTGCGCCGCCCGTCCAGGAAGGCGGCCACCTTCTTCACCGTCTTGCCGTAGTCCTCGCGCGAGATCGCGCCCACGCACGGACCGGGGCCCTTGCCCACGTGGTAGTCGAAGCACGGCTTGCCGGTCGGGGCGCCACCGTTCGCCGTGACGCGCTTCCACTCCACGCAGTCCGCGCGGCATATCGGGTACACGCGGCGGACCACGTCGACGGTCGCGCGCGCCGCCCGGGAGTCGGTGTACGGGCCGAAGTAGCGCGTGCCCGGGCGGTGCTTCTCCCGGGTGTACTTCAGGGCGGGGAACGGGTCCGACATCGTCAGAGCGATGAACGGGTACGTCTTGTCGTCGCGGTAATCGACGTTGTACGGAGGCCGCGCCTCCTTGATGAGATTCGCTTCCAGCACGAGGCTGTCCACTTCCGACAGCGTCACGTAGTAGTCGAACGACGCGACCCTCGCCATCATCAGCGGCACCATCGCCCGCTCGTCGTGCCCGCCGAGGTACTGCCGCATCCGTGAGCGCAGCGCCTTGGCCTTGCCGACGTAGAGGATCCGTCCGCCCGCGTCCTTCCACAGGTAGACGCCCGGCGACTCGGGAACGCGGGCGAGCTGGCTCCTGATGTCCTTGTCGGCCACGCCAGCTACCCCGCGCTCCCGAGCGCGACGCCGCCCTCAGGGGCAACGCTGGCGCCACGCCCCTCGAGCACGGGCCGCAGGAACCGCCCGGTGTGCGACGTCGGGTGCGCCGCGATCTGCTCCGGCGTGCCCACGACCACGATCTCGCCCCCGCGATCTCCCCCCTCGGGACCGAGGTCGACCAGCCAGTCCGCCGACTTCACCACGTCCAGGTTGTGCTCGATGACCAGCACGGTGTTCCCCGCGTCGACGAGGCGCTGGAGAACGATGAGCAGCTGCCGCACGTCATCGAAGTGCAGGCCGGTGGTGGGTTCGTCCAGGATGTAGAACGTCCGGCCGGTCGAGCGGCGCTGCAGCTCGCTCGACAGCTTCACGCGCTGGGCCTCGCCGCCCGACAGCGTGGTCGCGGGCTGTCCCAGCTTCACGTAACCGAGCCCCACGTCGTAGAGCGTCTGAAGCTTGCGCTTGATGGGCGGGATGTTCTCGAAGAAGTGCACGGCCTCCTCGACGGACATGTCGAGCACGTCGGAGACGTTGCGACCCTTGTAGGTGATCTGCAGCGTCTCACGATTGTAGCGGGCGCCCTTGCACACCTCGCAGGGCACGTAGACGTCCGGGAGGAAGTGCATCTCGATCTTGATCTGGCCGTCGCCCTTGCACGCCTCGCAGCGACCGCCCGCCACGTTGAACGAGAACCTGCCGGGCGAGTAGCCGCGCGCCTTCGCCTCATGCGTCGACGCGAACAGCGAGCGGATGTCGTCCCACAGACCCACGTAGGTCGCGGGGTTCGATCGCGGCGTCCGGCCGATGGGCGACTGGTCGATCACGATGACCTTGTCGATCTGTGCGAGCCCCTCGATCCGCTCGTACTTCCCCGCGCGCCTGCGCGTGCGAAGGACCGCGTTGGTGAGCGCGGGCGCCAGAGTGTCGCTGACGAGCGAGCTCTTACCCGACCCGGACACACCGGTGACCACCGTGAGCGATCCGAGCGGGAACTCGACGCTCAGATCCTTGAGGTTGTTCTCGCGGGCGCCGACGATGCGGACCGTCCCGCGGTCGGACGCGCGGCGCGTCGTCGGCAGCGGGATGCTCCGCTCCCCCGACAGGTACTTGCCGGTGAGCGACTCCTCGCACGACATCATCTTCTCGGGCGGGCCGGCGCACACGATCTGTCCCCCGTGCTCGCCCGCACCCGGTCCCATGTCCACCACGAAGTCGGCCGCGCGGATGGTCTCCTCGTCGTGCTCGACCACGATCACCGTGTTGCCGAGGTCGCGCAGGCGGATCAGCGTGGCGATGAGCCGTGCGTTGTCGCGCTGGTGCAGGCCGATCGACGGCTCGTCCAGGATGTAGAGGACCCCCATGAGGCCGCTGCCGATCTGGGTCGCCAGCCTGATGCGCTGGGCCTCGCCTCCCGACAGGGACGCGGTGGCTCGTTCGAGCGTGAGGTAGTCGAGGCCCACGTCCACCAGGAACCGAAGGCGCTCCATGATCTCCTTCACCACGCGACTGCCGATCTGTTCCTCGCGATCGGTCAGCCCCACCGCTGAGAAGAACGCCAGCGAGTCCTTCGCCGACAGCTTCGTGACCTCGCTGATGTTCTTGTCGCCGAAGGTCACCGCGAGGATCTCGGGCTTGAGGCGCGCGCCCTTGCACGTGGCGCACGGGACGACCGACAGGTACTCCTCGAGCTTCTCCCGGCTGCCTTCGGACTCGGTCTCCTCCCACCGGCGCCTGACCGAGTTGAGGGCACCCTCGTAACGCGAGAACCAGTGCGTCTCGCGCCCGTCCCGGGTGGTGTAGTCGATCCGGATGCGCTCGTCGCCCAGCCCGAACAGGAAGGCGTCGCGCACGTTCTTCGGGAGGTCCTGCCACGATGTGTCCTCGGACACGCCGAAGTGCTTCGCCAGCGCGGCCACGAGTTGGGGGTAGTAGGTCATCCCTCCGGAGAACGGCTTGATGGCTCCCTCGGCAAGAGACCGGGTGGGGTCCGGCACGATGAGGTCGGCGTCCGGCTCCAGCCGGCTGCCCAGGCCGGTGCAGTCGGGGCAGGCACCGTAAGGGCTGTTGAACGAGAAGTCGCGCGGCTGCGGCTCGTCCATGCTGACCCCGTGGACCGGGCAGGCGAACGCCTGCGAGAAGGACAGTTCGTCCCCCTCCTCGGGCGCCACCAGCAGAGTCCCGCCAGCGAGCTTGAGCGACATCTCCACGGACTCGGCGAGGCGCTGCTGGATCCCGTCTTTCAGCACGAGGCGGTCCACGACCACCTCGAGGTCGTGCCGGAACTTCTTGTCCAGCACGATCTCCTCGTCGAGCCCGCGCACTACCCCGTCCACCCGGACGCGGGTGAAGCCTTCCTTCTTGAGGTCGTCGAGCAGCTTGCCGTACTCACCCTTGCGGCCCTTCACGACCGGCGCCAGCACGGAGAACTTCGTGCCCTGCTCCAGCTCCATGATGCGGTCGACGATCTGCTGAGGCGTCTGTCGCTCTATGACGCGGCCGCACGTCGGGCAGTGCGGTATGCCCACGCGGGCGTACAGCAGGCGCAGGTAGTCGTAGATCTCGGTGACCGTGCCGACTGTGGACCGCGGGTTGCGCGATGTCGTCTTCTGGTCGATCGAGACCGCCGGCGAGAGGCCCTCGATATGGTCGACGTCGGGCTTCTGCATCTGGCCGAGGAACTGGCGCGCGTAGGCCGACAGCGACTCGACGTAGCGCCGCTGGCCCTCCGCGTAAATGGTGTCGAACGCCAGCGAGCTCTTGCCCGATCCGGACAGCCCGGTGATCACGACCAGTTGGTCGCGCGGGATGTCGAGGTCGAACCCGGAGAGGTTGTGCTCGCGGGCGCCGCGGATCGAGATGTAGTCGAGGGGCACGCGCGGTCCTTCCGTATCTGAGAGTGATATCGGCGGGACCCGAGCGGCACCGGATCCGGTCGAACCTCAATTGTACGCCCGGCGGCAATCGAACACATGTTCGCACCAACGATACCACAGAAGCGGCGCGCGGACGGTGAGCCCGCGCCGCTTCTGTTTCCCCGACATTTCGAGCGTTCTCTCCGGATTCACTCCCTCGAAACGCTGACGAAACATGCCGCACCTACGCTCCATGGCGATGGGGCCATCTCGGAGAAGCGGCGCACGATGACGAGGGAGGGGGCGCTCGATGCCTCACGTCGATACCGGATCGACCGCGTGGATGCTCGTGTCGGCGGCTCTGGTGCTGTTCATGACGCCTGGGCTCGCGCTGTTCTACGCCGGCATGGTGCGGCGCAAGAACGTGCTCTCGTCCACGATGCACAGCTTCTTCGCCATGGGGCTGGTGAGCATCATCTGGGCGATCATCGGCTACACGCTGGCGTTCGGGCCGGACAAGGGGGGTCTCATCGGCGGGTTGAACTTCGCGGGCCTCTCCGGAGTCCTGGGCTCGGTGACCGGGGCGAAGGACGCCGCCATCCCGACCAGCGTCTTCGTGATGTACCAGGGCATGTTCGCGATCATCACGGTCGGCCTCATCACGGGCGCCATCGCGGAACGCATGAAGTTCAAGGCATACGTCGTCTTCACCGCGCTGTGGGCCGTGCTCGTCTACAGCCCGCTCGCGCACTGGGTGTGGGGCGGCGGCTGGCTCATGCAGCTCGGCGCCCTCGACTTCGCGGGCGGCACGGTCGTCCACGTCGCGTCGGCTTCCGCGGCGCTGGCATGCGCGCTGGCACTGGGCAAGCGCACGGGCTACGGCTCGGAGGAGCTGCGGCCTCACAACATCCCCATGTCGGTGCTGGGCGCCGGGATCCTGTGGTTCGGCTGGTTCGGCTTCAACGCCGGGTCGGCTCTCGGGTCCGGCCACCTGGCGGGCTCGGCGTTCCTGGCGACGCACCTGTCGGCGGCCGCCGGCCTGCTCGCGTGGAACCTCGCCGAGGTGCTGACCGACGGCAGGCCGACGGTGCTGGGCGCCGCATCCGGCGCCGTGGCGGGGCTGGTGGGCATCACGCCCGCCGCCGGCTTCGTCGGGCCGATGCCCGCGCTGGTCATCGGGGCCGTCGTCGGCATCGCGTGTTACTTCGGCCTGCGGCTCAAGTCGCGCTTCGGCTTCGACGACGCGCTCGACGTGGTCGGTGTGCACGGCGTCGGTGGGACGGTCGGGGCCTTGCTCACCGGCGTGTTCGCCTCGACCGCGATCAATGCCGCTGGTGCCAACGGGCTGCTGGCCGGCGACCCTTCCCTGCTGTGGAAGCAGGCGGTGGGCGTGCTGGCCACGATCGCCTTCAGCTTCTCCGTGTCATTCATCATCCTGAAACTTCTCGATGCGACCATGGGTCTGCGCGTGAGCGAAGACGTTGAGGCCGCGGGTCTCGACATCTCGGAGCACGCGGAGACCGGGTACGAATTCTAGGCGCGCAGACCCAGGCGAGGGAGCCGACCATGAAGAAGATCGAAGCGATCATCAAGCCACACAAGCTCGATGAGGTGAAGGACGCCCTGCAGGCGCTGGGAGTCGCGGGCATGACGGCGTACGAGGTCAAGGGTTATGGCCGTCAGAAAGGCCACACTGAGATCTACCGCGGGAGTGAATACACGGTGGACTTCGTGCCCAAGACCAAGATCGAGGTCGTGGTCGACGACGATCTCGCGGACAGGGTCGAGGCCGCGATCGTCGAAGTCGCCCGCACCGGGAAGATCGGCGACGGCAAGGTGTTCACCTACGACTGCGTCGGCGCCATCCGGATACGCACGGGCGAGCGCGGATCCGACGCCCTCTAGCATGCCGAGGCACCCCGGCGATGCCGACCCGGAGGGGTCGATCACGCCTCCGGAAGCGGTCGGGCGCTACATGCGCGAGCGTCGAGCGCTCATCGAGACGGCCGACCCGGGGCCTGAGTCGGCGCGCCAGCTCAGCATGCTCACCGATCGTGTCGTCGTCGAGCTCGCTGACGCCAGCCTGCGAACGCTGACCGGGCATTGGGCCGTGCTCGCGGTCGGCGGCTGGGGCGCTGGCCGACTCCTGCCGGGCTCGGACCTGGACCTCCTCGTGCTGGCGGACTGTCCCCCCGAGCATCTGCGCCCCGCTCTCGAGCGGATGCTCTACCCGCTGTGGGACGCCGGGCTCGATGTCGGCCATCAGGTCCGAACGCGCTCCGACCACCTGCGGTCGATCCGTCGCGACCTGATCACCCTGACGGCGACGCTGACGGGGCAGACGCTGTGCGGCGACCGGGCGCTGGCCGAAGGGGTGCTCGATGCCGCGGCGTCCGATGCCCGCCGACGACGCGCACGTCTGCTGCCCGAATTGGCTTCCAGACCGCGCCCCGGATCGCCCTACCTGCTCGAACCGGACTTGAAGGAGGGCGCCGGCGGTCAGAGGGATCTCGACGAGCTGACCTGGACGGCGGCGGTCCTTTCCGGCGCCCCGTCCACCGGTCCCGGGCCTCTCGTGGCGCTCGGCCTGCTATCCCCGGACGAGCTGGCGCGCTTGGAAGCGGCGGCGGGAGTCCTCACGGCGGCTCGCTGGGCGCTCCACGTCACTGCCGGCGCGACGCGGTCACTCCTCGATCTCGATACCGCATCCGAGGCAGGGATCGATCTCCACGCCCTTCAGCCCGCCCTGGCTGACATCCACCACATCCTCCTGCGCGTGCGGGGTCGCGTGGCTGGTCAGCAGGTTCCCGGGGACGCCGCGTCCTGCCCGCCCCTCGAGGCGCAGGCGCTGTTCGCCGCGCTCGACGCCGGCCGCACCGGCCTCCCCGATCTCGAGGACGCGGCATGGTCGGGCCGCCTCGACGACCTCCTCCCGGGCATGTCGGTCCTGATGACGCTGCGCAGGCCCGCACTCACCCACACGCTGACCGTGGGCGCACACAGCCTTCTGTGCGCCGCCCTGGTCGGTGACGCTCCTCCGAGGAACACGGCCGCGACCCGGGGTCGGGTCGCCAGCGCGGACCGGCGAACCGTGCAGGCCGCCGCGCTCCTTCACGACGTCGGCAAGGTCCAAGCCGGTCCGGGACACGCGGGACGAGGGGCCGCCATGGCCGCGACCGTGGTACCGCGCCTCGGCCTGGACGAGCATCAGGCGGCCGACGCCGCGATGCTGGTCCGCGAGCACCTCCTGCTGGCCGAGACCGCTTTCACGCAGGACATCCATGACGAGGATGTCATCGTCAGGACCGCCTCCGCGGTGCGGCACGCCGCACTGGTCGACGACCTGTACGCGCTCACGGCGGCGGACTCCATGGCGACCGGTCCGGGCGCGTGGACGACGTGGCACGCCGCGCTGGTCGGCGAGCTTGCCGACAGACTGGCTGCCGCGCTCACGCACGACTCCTTGGGCGCGGACGCCCCTGCGCGCGCGGAACGCACCCGCGCGGGCGCCTTGCGCCTGGTGTCGAGCGAGGACAGGGCGCAGGTCGACGCGTTCATCCGGCACGCTCCGCTCCGCTACCTCGCGCGCCGCAGACCCGAGGACGTCGTGGCGCACGCGCGCCTAGCGGCCGAGGCGCTGGGCGCCGCCGGGACGGCGGGACCGCGAACGGCCGTCACCCCCGGCCCGGTGCCCGGCACGTGGACCGTCACGGTCGCCGCCCCCGACCACCAGGGGCTTTTCGGCGAGGTCGCGGGAGCCCTCGCATTGGCGGGGCTCGACATCCTTTCCGCGGACGCCCACTCATCCCCGTCCGGCGCGGCGGTCGACACGTTCGTCACACGCCCGGACACGTTGGCCGAGGCCTCGCCCGCCACGTGGGCGGCCTTCGAGCGCTACCTGGTCGCCGCGTCGGCCGGCCATCTCGACCTGGACGCGCGCCTCACCCAGCGCCGCCGGCACTACCCCGCGCCCGCTCCTCGAGCGCCGATCGTCTCGGTCGAACCAACGGCGGCGTATGCGACCGCCGTGTACGTGACCGCGACGGACCGAGTGGGCCTGCTCCACGACATCGCCCGCGCCATCGCTGAATGCGGCCTCGACATCCGCCTCGTCCGAGCCACGACCCGCGGCGGCACGGCACGAGACGTCTTCCATGTCGTCGATGCGGGCGACCAGCCTCTCGACGACCCCGGCGTCCTCGGACACCTTGCCATGCGGATCCGCGAGCGCGCCTGAGCGCCCCCTCGGGTGGCCCGTCGGGGTACGATGTGGCCAGACGGAGGAAGGGTGGACGTGGGCGACATCTACACGCGCGGCGGCGACACGGGCTCGACCTCCCTGCCGAACGGCACAAGGGCGCGCAAGGACGACCCTCTGATCGAGCTGCTCGGCGCGCTCGACGAGGCCAACAGCGCGGTCGGGTTCGCCCGACCCGTGCTCATCGACCCCGACCTCGACACGGTGCTCGAGTTCATCCAGCAGAGGCTGTTCAACTGCGGGGTCTCGGTCGGCGGTGCCAAGTCGTCGGCCCCTCAAGGCATCTCGAGCGAGGACGTCGCTGCGCTGGAACGTGTCATCGATCGCTATGCCGCTCGCGCCGGCAGCTTCGATGGATTCACCCTGCCAGGCTGCGACGAGGCGTCCTCACGCCTCCACCTGGCCCGCACGGCACTGCGCCGGGCCGAGCGCGCCGCGGCGACCGTCGATGCCTCCGCGCCGCTGGAAGCGTCCGCGCTCGCGTTCCTCAATCGAGCGAGCGACATGCTGTACGTGGCCGCCCGCTTCACGAGTGCGGGCAACGAATGCCGCTGGAGACCGGACGCCCCCAGGCCATAGCCCGCGTCACCTCGCGACCGCGAACGCGCGCGGATCAGTGACCGAGCGTGCGGCCCACGTCCCGCGCCTGCTTGGTCGAGTCCTCCGTGGTATGCACGTGACGCTTCTCGTCAAGAACGCGGGCCACGTCTTCCGTCGGCTCGTCGTGCGTTCCCATGTCCATGTCGGAAGGGGGCCCCGGGAGCGTGCCCCCGTTGCGCATCTGCTGACGGGTGAGCACGCCGATGCCGATCAGCGCGATCACCGCGACGCCGAACAGGATCCAAATACCTATGTTGGATGAGCCCATGGTCCGTCCCTTCTTCAGGCGGCGGCTCTCGCCGTGGATCAGGCGCCGCCGAGCAGGTCCTTCACGACCTTCGGGTCCGCCAGGGTGGAGAGGTCCCCCAGCGTGCCGATGTCCGTCTCGCCGGCGGCGATCTTGCGCAGGATGCGGCGCATGATCTTGCCCGAGCGGGTCTTGGGCAGGTCGTGGGCGAACTGGATGCGATCGGGCTTCGCGATGGGGCCGATCAGCTTGCGGACGTGCCCCGACAGGATGGTCGCCAGGTCGTCGCTGGCTACGAACCCGTCCCTCAGCACCACGAAGGCGTGGATCCCCTCGCCCTTCACCGGATGCGGGAAGCCTACGACGCCCGCCTCGCTCACCGATTCGTGCGACACGAGCGCGCTTTCGATCTCCGCCGTGCCCAGCCGGTGTCCCGAGACGTTGATGACGTCGTCGACGCGGCCCAGCAGCCAGTAATAGCCGTCGTCGTCGACACGCGCGCCGTCCCCTGTGAAGTACCGTCCGGGGAACCTCTCGAAGTACGTCTCCCGCAGCCGCTTGTTGCCGGGGTCGCCCCACGTGCCGCGCAGGATGCCTGGCCAGGGCTCCTTCACCGTCAGGTAGCCCCCCTCGCCCGGTTCGGCGCGGGAGCCGTCTTCGCGCACCACCTCGGGGACGACGCCGAAGAACGGCACGGCGGCGGACCCCGGCTTGAGCGGCGTGGCGCCGGGGAACGGCGTGATGAGGAACCCGCCCGTCTCGGTCTGCCAGTACGTGTCGACGATGGGACGCTCGCCCTTGCCGATCACGTCGTGGTACCACATCCATACCTCGGGATTGATCGGCTCGCCCACCGTGCCGAGCAGCCGGAGCGAGCTCAGATCGTAGCGCGCGGGCCAGCCTTCACCATGCCGCTGCAGAGCGCGGATCGCGGTCGGGGCGGTGTAGAGCGTGCTCACGCGGTGCTTCTCGACAATCGCCCAGAAGCGGCCCGGGTCGGGGTAGGTCGGGATCCCCTCGAACATCAGCGACGTGGCACCGGCGGCCAGCGGCCCGTACACGATGTAGCTATGACCCGTCACCCATCCGATGTCGGCCGTGCACCAGTAGACGTCCTCGTCCCGATGGTCGAACACCGTCTTGAACGACAGCGCGGTGAACAACAGGTAGCCGGCGGTCGTGTGCATGACGCCCTTCGGCTTCCCGGTCGAGCCGGACGTGTAGAGGATGAACAGGGGGTCCTCAGCCGCCATCGGGACCGGAGGGCACGGCTTGCGCACCTCCGGGACGGCGACCTCCTGGTGCCACCACGTGTCGCGGTTCGGCTCCATGTCGACGTCGCCGCTGCCGCGCTTGACGACGATGCACGCCTCCACGCTGGGGCACTCGAACAGCGCCTCGTCGGCCGCGGCCTTGAGCGCCACCTTCCGACCGCCGCGCACGCCCTCGTCCGCGGTGATGAGCATCTTGGCCGAGCAGTCCTGGATGCGCTCGCGCAGGGCCGTCGCGCTGAAGCCTCCGAAGACGACCGAGTGGATCGCTCCGATGCGCGCGCACGCCAGCATGGCGATCACCAGCTCCGGGACCATCGGCAGATAGATGGCGACGCGGTCGCCCTTCTCCACGCCCTTCTTCTTCAGGACGTTGGCGAAGCGGCTCACCTCGTAGTGCAGTTGCTGGTAGGTGAAGGTGCGGGTCTTGCCGTCGTCGGTCTCGAGGATGATCGCGGCCTTGTTCGCCCGCCACGTCCCGAGGTGCCGGTCCAGGCAGTTCGCGGAGACGTTGAGGGTGCCGTCGCCGAACCACGTGTAGTCGAGGTCCGCGAACCCGCCGGAGCGAACGCTCGTGAACGGGGTGATCCATTCCAAGTGCTCGCGCGCCATGTCGCCCCAGAAGCCATCCGGGTCGTCCACGGACCGCTTGTACAGTTCGCGGTACCGCTCGATGCTCGGCACGACCGCTCGCTCGGCGAACGCCTCGGGCGGGGCGATGACCCGGACCTCGTCGCCCAGGTGTTCGATACGGGTGTCGACGGCCGGCGATTCGTCGGTCATGGGGGAACCTCCCGGATCCGGGGTCGGACGCGTCCGTTCGTCACGACTATGCCCGTGCAAGCCCCCGCACCCACGCCACCGTACGCGCGAGCGCTATAATCGGCCTTCACCGAAGCGACCCGGAGTCCCATGCCCTCGACCCCTGCCGAGAAATACGACCTGCTGTGCGCGCGCCTGTCGAACCTGGGCAGCGTTCTGGTCGCATACTCCGGCGGAGTGGACTCCACCCTGCTGGCGGTGGCGTCGCACGCGGTCCTGGGCGACGCCACGCTCGCTGTGCTCGCGACCTCGGACACCTACCCGATGAGCGAGGTGGAGGCGGCCCGGCTCACCGCGTCTCAGCTGGGATTGCGGCTGCACGAGGTCGACACCCATGAGCTGGCCGACCCCCGCTTCCGGGCGAACCCCTCGGACCGCTGCTACTACTGCAAGAGCGAGCTGTTCGGCCTGCTGAGGACCGTCGCGCGCTCGCGCGGGCTCAAGCATGTGGCGGACGGCTCGAACGCGGACGACCTGGGCGATCACCGACCGGGACGCCGTGCTGCGGGAGAATACGACGTGGTCAGCCCGCTCCAAGATGCGGGGATGTGCAAGGACGACATCCGGCAGGTGTCCCGGATGTTGGGCCTGCCGAACTGGAACAAGCCGTCGATGGCCTGCCTCGCCTCACGCTTCCCGTACGGCGACGAGATCACCGAAGCCAGGCTGGCGCAGGTGGGCGCCGCCGAGGAGTCCCTGCGGGCTCTGGGCCTGCGCCAGTTCCGCGTCCGCGCTCACGGCGAGGTCGCGCGCCTCGAAGTCGAGCCCGACGAGATGCAGCAGGCGTGGGAGCTGCGCGGTCATGTCGCGCAGGCGCTCCACGAAGCTGGCTTCGCGTACGTGGCCCAGGACCTCGAAGGCTACCGCAGCGGCTCGCTCAACGAGACGTTGGGTGAAGCGGAGACGGAGCCGCTCGGCTGACGCTCGAGCGGCTCCCCGCCTCGTGTCGCTTACACCGCGCCCCAACCCTTGTCGACGTTGACGGTCGCTCCGTTGATAGCCGATGCCTCGTCTGACGCGAGGAACAGCGCGAGCCTCGCGACGTCGATCGGCTCGAGGGTGCCGGGCGACAGGGCGTGCCACGGGCCCATGACGCCGAGCGCCTCCATATCCATCTTGGACTGGTCGACGCTGGCCATGATGTTCGTGTTCACGGCGCCGATGACCATCGCGTTGCAGCGGATGCCCTCCTTGGCGTAGCGGAACGCGGTGTTCTTCGTGAGCCCGATGACCGCGTGCTTCGACATCGTGTACGCCGCACCGGCGGACGCGCCGCCCATGCCGGCGGCCGAAGCGCTGTTCACGATCGCGCCCGCACCCTGCTTCTTCATGATCGGGATGACGAGCCGGCTCAGGTTGACCGGGCCCTTCACGTTGACCGCCATGCAGCGATCGAAGATCGCGTCGTCCATCTCGGCCACGCCTGCGAACTGGTCCATGACGCCCGCGTTGTTGCACAGGGCGTCGATACGGCCGTAGGCGTTCATCGCCGCGTCCACCATCATGGCGCAGTCGACCTGCTCGGCCACGTTTCCCTGCACACCGAGAATCTCGCCGCCCGCGGCCTTGACCTCGGCCACGACCTCGTCGAGGGTCTCCTGGTGCCACTCGCCGACGACGAGCTTGGCGCCCTCCTTGGCGAACAGGTTCGCCATCGCGCGGCCCATGCCGGAACCCGCTCCCGTGATGATCGCCACCTTGCCTTCGAGCCTCATCTTCGATCCCCTTCCCGGTCGGGGGCCGCGGGACCGCGACGCTCCCGCCGCGCGACGCCTGCCGGGGCGTTCGCGCGGGATCCTCTTCTCTCCGCCGGCCTTGTAACCACGGGCTACATAGTCGGCACACCTGGAGTGTATACCCGGCGGCAAGTCAGCGCGACGACTACGCGACGAGCTCTCGCAGGGCCGCGTGGATCGCCGCGTTGAGCCTCTCTTCGATGCGCTCCGGCTTGCCGAACGAGTCCGACAGCAGGCGGGTCACGAACGGTCGGGCGGTGTCGATGATGTCGATGTCGGGGTAGAGGCCGCGCGCGCATCCCTCGACCGTGGCCAGCGACTTCACGAGCAGACCGTACCCGCTGGGTATGTCGATGTGGTGGCGCCGCAACAGCGAGATGAAGCCCAGGCCGAAGTGACGGAACTCCTTCGATCCCCCGGGGTCGAACATGCTGTCGAGGAGAGTTCCCAACTCGCGGCGCACCACGTCGACCTTGTCCGGAGGGACCTCGACACCGAGCCGACGGCTGTAGCGCAGCGCCCGGTCCGCATCGCGATACGCCAGACCGGCGAGCACCTGGGCGATACTCTCGCGCTCATCCTTCGTGAGGTGGCCCACGATCCCGAAGTCCAGGTAGGCGATGGTGTTGCGCGGCGTGACGAACAGGTTCGCGGGATGGAGGTCGGCGTGGTAGCGGCCGTAGACCATCACCTGGCGCATGAACGCGGTGGCGCCGTAGATGGCCAACGCCTTCGAATCGATCCCGGCACGCGCGGCCTCGTCCAGGTCGGTGAGGCGCCAGCCGATCACGCGCTCCATGGTGACGACCCGACGCGTGGTGAACGACCAGCAGATGCGCGGGATCTCGATCTGGGGATCCTCGCGGAAATCGAACGCGAAGCGATCGGCGATCCTGGCCTCGGTGCGCAGATCGAGCTCGCGGCGGACCGAGGCGTCGAACTCCCCGATGAGCTTCATCGCGTCGAAGCCGCGCAACAGGCCGCCGAAGCGCCCGACCAGACGGCGCGCTTCGACCATGTCCGCCAGGATCGCGTCGGCCGCGCCCGGCCGGACCACCTTGACGACCACCTGGGTGCCGGCGGGCATCACCGCGCCCCACACGGGACGCACGTCCGCGCGCAGCGTGGCACCGTGGACCTGGGCGATCGAAGCCGATGCGATGGGCGTGTCGTCGAACGTGGCGAACAGGGCCTCGGGGGTTCGGCCGAATTCGTCGAAGATGACGCTACGTATGGCCTCGGCCGGCAGCGCCGGCACCGCATCCTGCATGGCGGTCATCTCGGCCACGAGCTCGCGCCCGAACTCGTCGGGTCGAACCGAGATGAGCTGGCCGAGCTTGATGAACGCGGGGCCCAGCTCCGCGAACGCGGCGCGCCACTCCCGGGCGAAGATGGTGCAGCGTCGCGGCGAGAGACCGAGGCCCGATCGGAACGCCCCGAGCACCCAATGCTTCGCGAGCACTCCGGTTATCCGGCGCGAACGCGCGGACACGGGGCGCCCCTAGCCCTTGACGGGCGCCGAGGCGTCCAGCTTGGCCAACACCGTCTCGACCGCGCCAGTGAGGGCGTCCATGCGGCCACGCATCTCGGCGACCTCGAAGCGCAACTCCTCCAACGCCAGCTTCTGCTCGTCGGCGCTGGGGCGCTCGACGGAGCCGGCTGCAAGCTCGGCCTTCAGCTTGTCCTTCTCCGCGGCGACCATGGCGGCCAGCCCGTCGACGAACGCGTCGGGGCCCCCTTCCATCCCGGCGGGGCCGGAGTCCTCTCCGCGCGCGACCGCGGCCTTCAATCCCTCGTCGGCGGTCTCGTGCGTGAGCATCCACAGTGCGAAGAATCGCATGACGTCGTCGGTGGCCATGACTGATCCGCTCCCCTCTCAGGTCCCCCCGCCGCGAGCCGGTCCCGGCTCGCGTTCGGTACTACGCATAGTGTAATACACCACTACGTATAGTACTCGGTCGCGGGGGTGTCAAGCGAAGGGGAGCAGGAGAACGCCGCGGTAAGGACCGCCTATTTGCGCGTCGACCGGGGGAAGTGCTGGACGTCCTCGGGCCTGATGGTGCCATTCGGTTGCTCCTTGCCATGCATCACGTGCGCGGTGCGATAGCTGGCATCGAAGTACGTCTGGTACACGGCCGCGTGCGCAGCGACGAGCTCCGGCACGAAGCGACCCGCGATGGCTTCACGGACGTACTCGGCGTGAAGCACGTCATACGCGCCCAGGATGTCACCGTCGTCGACCAGTGAAAGGCCCCGCAGGGTGATAGCCCGAACACGGAAGGCGCTGGAGAACGGCCATAGCGCCTCGGCGGCATCGGCGGCTGCCAGCCTGGAAGCCACGGAGGTGCCCGGGTCGGCGCTCGCGCGGTACTCCCCCGACGCGCGCAGGTAGGCGCCGGTGGCGAGAAGGACGAGCAGGCCCACCACGATGCCCACGGCGATCACCGCGAAGCGGCGACGCTCTTGGCGGGTTCCGGTCGGCGTCGTGCGCGTGCATAGCGTCCGCTCTGCGTATGCGGGTCCCATGGGGCGACTCCCTTCTTCAAGGTGGCGGCCCGAAATTCGACGGTGCCACCCCCTGGTCACCCAACGCATCCCGCGCCAAGGATGACGCCCGAACGCGCCCGCGCGACGGCCGGTGACCCTCCGCGCGACTGCATCCCCAGTGCGCCGCTACGGCGCCGGCTTCAGCTCGGTCAGGAAGTCGGTCGTCACCCAAGAGACGCTCTGCGGACTGCTGAGGAAGAACATGTACTTGCCGTCCGGAGAGGCCACCGGGCAGAGACAGTAGCCGACGCTCGCGATCAGTGCCGCGAAGACGATGCCGGTCCCGACCCCGGACCGGAACCCGAGCCGACGAACCCGACGCTCGAACATCTGCCCCGACCCCCTCGTTGGACAGCCGCCCCCCGTCGAATCCTACGGCTGCGCTTCCGTCCGCGCCAGCCGCACTGTCAGCCGGCGCTCTACTCCGCAGAGCCGCGCTGGTCCAGGCCAGCACCGCCAACGACACTGCGGCGGGCAAGGCGGCTGGCCTGAGGTCAGGGATGCCCGGGTTCAATCTTGACTTTATCAAGTCCACAATTGACATTCTTCTACTTCGGCCCCATACTCTCCGTGATTCCTCATCACGGAGGCCCCAAATGCCCAATGACTGGCACGACCTGACGGACCTGACCGGTGATCGCGACTTCGTGGTGACCGGCGTGCGCCTCGTGGGCAGCGGCATCCAGATCGACAGCGAGTTCGAGCTGCCGCGGCTTGCTCGCCTGCGCTACGAGGACCAGGTCTTCGTCGGCGAGTTCGTCCGCAGCCACGGCTCGATCAAGCAGATGGAGAAGGCGTTCGGCGTCAGCTACCCCACCATCAAGAACCGGCTGAACCGCATCGCCGCAGCCCTCCAGCTCGTCCAGATCGACACCGAGCCGGCGAGCGAGGCGCGCGCTGACATCCTCGACCTGCTCGAAGACGGCACGATCACGGCCGAAGAGGCCGCGGAGAGACTGAGGCGATAGTCATGATCCTGCCGCCGATCGTCATCGATGTGCACGTCTGGGAGAAGCGCAACGCCCGCGACCGCCGAATCTGGTTCCCCTTCTTCATCCTGTGGCCGCTGCTGCTGGTGATCGTGCTCCTGGCGCTGGTCGTCACCGTGCTCGTGGACGCGGCTATGCTCATGGTCGGCGCTCGAGCCTACAACCTCACGCTCCTGCTCATCGGCTCCATGCACCTGCTCGCCGACACTCGCGGGACATCCGCGTACGTCAACAGTTCCACCACGCTCGTCGACGTCAAGATCTACTGACCGAATTGGAGTGAGGAACATGTCTGGAGATCGCACGCGCATCCTGGGGATGCTGGCTGACGGCAAGATCACCGCGGCCGAGGCCGAGACGCTGCTCGACGCGCTGGGGTCCCCCACCCCGGCGCCCGCGGCCGTGGCCACGGCGCCGAACCCGTCCGCCGACTGGCCCACGGGTCCGAACCCGAACGGCGGCGCGCCGAAGTTCATGTACGTCAAGGTCGACGGCGGCGAGGACAAGGTGGATGTGAAGGTCCCCCTCGCGCTGCTTCGCACGGGCCTGAAGCTCACCTCGCTCATCCCGCCGGCGGCCATGGACGAGATCAACAAGTCCATGGGCGAGGCCGGCATCTTCCTAGACTTCAACAACCTGAAGCCGCAGGACATCGAGGAGCTCATCGCCAGCCTGGGCGAGATGGAGGTCAACGTGCAGGCCTCCGACGGCAACCGCGTGCGGGTGTTCTGCGCGTAGAGCGCGGCGGGAACGACACAGGGGGCGCGGGGCGAGACGGCCGCGCCCCCTGTTAGCGCTTCGGTCGGAGCGGCCGGACTCACCCAGCCTTCGCCCGCGGGCGGACCTCAAGCTCTAACCTCTCGCCCAACTCATCGGTGGCGACGTCGAGGTCGTAGCCGGTTTGGAGTCCCAGCCAGAACTGCGGGGTGGTGTCGAAGTATCTCGCCAAGCGCAGCGCGGTGTCCGCCGTGACACGCCGCTTACCGAGGACGATCTCGTTGATGCGCCGAGGGGGCACGCCGGTGCTGATCGCAAGCCGCGTCTGACTCAGCGCAAGCGGCTTCAGGAACTCTTCGAGGAGCACTTCGCCGGGATGCACCGGCGCAAGCTTGGATTCGACCACGACCGGCCTCCTATCGGTGGTAGTCCACGATCTCAACGTCGTACGCGTTGCCGTTCTCCCATCGGAAGCACACGCGCCACTGGTCGTTGACCCGGAGGCTATGCTGCCCGACGCGCGATCCGGTCAGCCTCTCCAGCCGGTTGGCCGGCGGACTTCGCAAGTCCCGCAGCCCACATGCGGAATCCAGCATTCTCAACTTGCGAAGCGCGATCGACTGGATGTCGCCGGGCAGTCTGCGAGAGAAGCGTCGATGGAACACGCGTTCCGTCTCCGCGCCTGAGAACGACCTGATCATGATGAAGATATAACGCGATGCGTCATACGTCAAGCGTTATGGTCGTGATGCGCATGGTCGAACTCCCGGGTCGCGGAGGGCGCGATGTCTTGAGGCTACCGCGCACGTCCGACCAGAAACCAACCGCGCCCGCGGCGGTGCGGGAGTCCACCGGACTCAGCGCACCCGCAGCTCCCGCAACGACACGCGCTTCATCCCGTCCGCCACCCACTGAGTGCCCACCTCGACGAACCCGCAGGCGCCATGGAAGCGTGCTGACGCCTCGTTGGGGGGCTCGGCGTCCAGCTCGCACACCACGCGATCGATGCCCGATGCCTTCGCGAGCCCGATGAGATCGTCGTAGAGCATCCGCGCGACGCCCCTCCCCTGCGCCGCCGTGTCCACGACGACCCGGTCGACGTAGAGGAATGCGCCGTCGCGATCGGCGAACCAGCGGTAGTTCGGGCTGTCGTAGTCACAACCCTCGCGCAGGGCCAGGAGGAACGCCACCACGCGCCCGCCTGACACCGCGACGCGATGGTACGGGCTCAGCGCGTGCAGCTTCGCCAAGGCGGCCTCGTCCAGGTGACTGGTGAAGTGCACCCACTCGGTGTTGAGCCGCAGGATGTCGGGGAAGTCGACGACGTTCGCGTCGCGGACGGAGAGTCCGTCTTGGCTGGAGGGCATCGCGGTCATGTGCGTCCTCGAGTCTCTCGCCGATCACAATGAGTACCTCGCATGCGACGCCAGTATTTCACGGTGGCCGGGGAATCGGACGACACCATCGGTGGCGCTCGGAATAGAAGGAGGCGGCACACCGTAGGCAGCCGGCGCGAAGCCGGCGCCCTTCGGGTCGGGGCCGTACTCGTTCGGGCTCGCGACGCCCTCCTGGCGATGTTCGCCGGCGGGACGATCGAGAGCAGCATCCACCAGCCGCTCTTGCCCGTGTCGTGCGGCCGGCGCACGCCGACCATGTCCCGGCAGCGCAGCCGCTCTCACGCGGCACGCACTTCGGTCGACGTAAGGCGCGCGAGGGCCGGCTCGCTGAACCGCTTCGCGATGAGCCACACGGCCAGCGCCATCTCCTGCAGACCCAGCGGGGCCTGCAGCACGATATGCGGAGTCGTCAGTGGTGTGAGCACGTGGAACATGACGAGCACACCGGCGACCCAGTAGAGAACGCCACCGGCGAGACCCCACACCGAGATCCAGCGCGGGACGAGACGCGCCCGGAAGAGGACCCCGTACAGCACCAGCGCCCCGACCGGGAAGATCGCGACGTCCAGGATCCCGTGTCCCGTCGACCAGGAGCGACGCCGGCGCGCGCTACCTGTGCCTGCGCAACAGCCTCAAGCCGTTCGCGGTCACGAGCAGCGAAACGCCCATGTCGGCGAAGACCGCCACCCACAGGGTCGCGAGACCGAACACGGCCAGCAGTAGCACCGCCGCCTTCGTCACGATGGAGAACACCACGTTGGCCTGTATGTTGGCCACGGTGCGTCGGCCCAGCGAGAAGAACCTGGGCAGTGCGCGCAGGTCGGGCGCGAGCAGGGCGATGTCGGCGGTCTCGAGCGCGGTGTCACTGCCGGCGGCGCCCATCGCGATCCCGAGGTCGGCCGCGGCCAGCGCCGGTGCGTCGTTGATCCCGTCCCCCACCATGGCGACGGGACCGTACAACTCGCGTAGCTCGGCGATCGCATCGACCTTGCCCTCGGGCAGAAGGAGCGCGCGGAACTCCGTGACGCCGGCGTGTGCGGCGACCGCCGCGGCCGTGCGTTCGTTGTCGCCGGTGAGCATGACCATGTGCGTGATGCCAGCGTGGCGCAGTTGTTCCACGATCTCGCGCGACTCGGGGCGCACTTCGTCAGCCACGCCGATGAGGCCTACGACCACTCGCTCGCGTGACAGCACGAGCACCGTCTTGCCCGACCCCTCCAGCTCCGCGATGCGAGTCGCGGCGGCGCCGACGACCTCGGCGTCCGCCAGCGCCATGGACGGGCTGCCGATCGAATACACATGTCCGCCGATCTTGGCCCGCACTCCCCGCCCGGCGATGTCCTCGAACCCCTCGAGGTCCGCGACGCCTCCCGCGCCGCCCTCCGCCCGCAGGACCGCCTCGGCGAGGGGATGCGTCGACCCGGCCTCGAGCGCCGCGGCGAGCCTGAGTACCGCCGCCGAGTCCGTTCCATCGAGCGGGATGACGTCCGTGACTTCGGGCCGGCCGCAGGTCAGCGTCCCGGTCTTGTCGAACGCGACCACGCGGATGGTCGGCGCTATCTCCAGGAAGGCGCCCCCCTTCACCAGGACGCCGTCGCGCGTGGCACGCGTGATCGCCGACACGATGGCCACCGGCGTCGAGATCACCAGGGCGCAGGGGCACGACACCACCAGCATGACGAGCGCCCGGTAGAACCAGCTCCCCCACGTGCCGAGCCCCAGTAGAGGCGGCACGACGGCCACCAGCACTGCGAGCACGACCACCGTCGGCGTGTACCAACGGGTGAAGCGATCGACCAGACGCTGTGCCGGAGCGCGCTGCGCCTGGGCCTCCTCGACCAGGTAGACGATGCGCGCCAGCGTCGAGTCGGCGCCGAGCGCGGTGACCTCCACCTCGAGCAATCCCGAGGTGTTCAGGCTTCCGGCGAACACGGCGGCGCCCGGTTCCTTCTGGGCCGGCACCGATTCGCCCGTGATGGCGGCCTCGTCGACCGCGGACGCTCCTTTGCGGACGACGCCGTCCAGCGCGATGCGCTCTCCCGGCCTGACCACCATCGTGTCGCCGATCCGAGCCTCGGTCAGCGGGAGCTCGACCTCAGCGCCCTCGCGGCGAACGAGAGCGGTCGCCGGCACCGAGCGCATCAGGTCGCCGATGGAGCGTCGTGTGCGTTCGAGCGCGCGTGATTCGAGCAGCTGCCCCAGCGAGTAGAGGACGACCACGGTGGCCGCCTCCTCGAAAGCGCCGATGGCGAGGGCACCGACCACCGCCAACGACATGAGCACGTTCATGTCCAGCATCCGCGCGCGGACCGAACCTACCGCGCGCCGTACCAGGAATAGCCCGCCGACGGCCACGGAGGCGACCCACATCGCGATGGCTGCGGTCTCGGCCGTAGCACCGTGGACCAGCCCGAGGACCCACCCCGCCACGAGCAGAGCCGCGGCCAGACCGACGGTGGCCGAATGCCCGCTCGACTGCCACCAGGTGGGAGGTGGCGTGCTCGCGGCCCCTTCGGGTTCGCCCGACAGGGGCTGCACTCCGTGCCCGGCCTTGCGCACGACCGCTACGATCGCTGCGCGGGGGTCGGACTGGGGGTCGTAGTCGACGACCAGAGTGCCGGCCGCGAAGTTGAGATCGGCGCACAAGACGCCGGGGACCTGCGATGCGGACTTCTCCACGGTCCGCGCACAGTCCGGTCAATCGAGCCCCGTGATACGCCACGACGCGTGCGAGAGCGTGGTCGCGGGTCCCGAGGCCCTGACGGCGCTCACAGCCCGCTCCCCCTCTCGGCCGAGTGCTCGAGGCCCAGCGCCAGGAGCGACCGGACGTGCTCGTCCGCCAGGCGGTACACCGCGCGCTTGCCTTCCCGCTCGAAAGCGACCAGGTCGAGGTCGCGCAGAGCACGCAACTGGTGCGACACTGCCGAGCTGCTGACCCCCGACAGCTCCGCCAGGTCGCAGACGCACAAGGGCATCACAGCCAATGCCTCGAGCAAGAGATGCCGGGTCGGGTCGCCGATGGCGCCGTGGATGTCGCAGGCGGTCTTGCGGCTGCGGATCCCTGACAGCGCGGAGCGCACCTGCTGCACCGCCCCCGTGTCGATGATGGTCGCGTCGCAGGTGTCGCGACCGGCCAGTTCCCCGCTGCTCGCGGCCATGTGTCAACGCCTCATCTCATGTGAACGTTTGCTCATGCGTTCAGCCTATGCCCGGAACGCCGCCCGGTCAACCCGCTGAGGCGCTCCGAGGCCCCGAGCCGGGGGTATCATGGTCAACGAGCGGTCGAGCGCACCGCACATGACGGGGGGACCCAGTGAGCGACTACCCGAACGGTCCGCAGGCCACCCTGGAGACAGCGTCGGCGTCTCCCGCCGGCGGCCCTCCCGGAGGCGCCCCTCCCGCGACGGGAGCCGAGCACCCCGGCCCACTGCGGCCGGGCGCGCCGGTCTGGCTGGTCGTAGTGGCCGCCTTCGTCGCAGTCCTCTTCGGCGTGGGCGCCACATACGCCATCCTGACGCGGACGATCGACGCCGCCAACCAACGGTTGGCGCGGCTGGAGGCCGAAAAGACCGACCTCTCGACCCGTGTCGAGGGGCTGCGCAGCGAGATCGCCTCAGCCTCGGCCGCGGCAGCCCGACTGGCCGCCGCGGCCGCGAACTCCACCCCCACTGGGACGGTGACCCCGGCCAAGCAGCTGTGTCTCGTCACGAATGTGACGGGGTCGACCTCGTCGCAATACACGCTCACTGCGGACTACGTCCAGTTGCTGACCGGTGCCGCCGCGGCGAAGGCCGCGACCGAGCACGGTGACGAGTCTCCGCCGCCCAACGACTACTACATCGTCAACGACGCGAAGACGCTGCGCACGCTCGAACTGTCC
This sequence comes from Coriobacteriia bacterium, assembly GCA_025361335.1. GTDB lineage: Bacteria > Actinomycetota > Coriobacteriia > Anaerosomatales > PALSA-660 > JANYAK01. The sequence goes on along the minus strand of JANYAK010000008.1, from coordinate 3,566 downwards.
AAGGACGCCTCCGTCCTCGTGCTGGACTGGGGAGCCAGGACCGGCACCGAGACGACGAAGATCACCGTCCCGCAGTTCGTTAACGTGATGCCGGGCGCCGCGAGCCCGCAGGATCCATGGAAGAGCGCGTACTTCTGGATCACCGTCGACGGCGGGTCACGCGTGACCGCCGTCGAGGAGCAGTATTTCCCGTAGGGAGCGTGCCTACTTCCGACGCTTCCGCACGCCGTGGGCCGAACCCTTGCGCGCTCCCTGCTTGAGCCTCGCCAGGACCTCGTCCTCCGGCGTCGACTCGATCCTCGCCCGCAGCTTCACGGCTTGGTCGCGGAGCCGCGCGGCGGCCTCGAAGTCCAGCGCCTCGGCCGACAGCGTCATGTCCTCCTCGAGTGACCCGATGAGTCGCATGACCTCGTCGCGGGGCAGGCCCGACAGCTCACGGGCGACGTCCTCGGCCGCCAGGCCCTCGGCTTCGTAAGCGTAGCTCACGATGGCGTGGATCGCCTTGCGGATGGTCTGCGGCTCGATGCCGTGCTCGGCGTTGTACGCCTGCTGGATCTCACGCCGGCGGTTCGTCTCGTCTATGGCCAGCCGCATCGAGTCGGTCACCTTGTCGGAGTACATGACGACCCTGCCCGACACGTTGCGGGCCGCGCGTCCGATGGTCTGGATCAGCGAGCGGTGGTTGCGCAGGAAGCCTTCCTTGTCCGCGTCGAGGATCGCCACGAACGACACCTCGGGCAGGTCGAGCCCCTCACGCAGCAGGTTGATGCCCACGAGGCAGTCGAACTGACCCGCGCGCAAGTCGCGCAGGATCTCGATCCGCTCCAGCGTCCCCACGTCCGCGTGCAGGTAGCGGGCGCGCAGCCCCTGCTCGAACAGGTAGTCCGTGAGATCCTCCGCCATCTTCTTCGTGAGCGTGGTCACCAGGACGCGCTCGTCGCGCTCCGCGTGCTCGCGAACTTCGGCGACCAGGTCGTCTATCTGCCCCGCTGTCGGCCTGACCTCGATCTGCGGGTCGACGAGCCCGGTGGGACGGATGATCTGCGACACGACGTTCGGGCCCGACACGCGCAGCTCGTAGTCGCCGGGCGTCGCGGACACGTACACGAACCGCTGCACCCGCTGCTCGAACTCGTCGAAGCGCAGAGGCCGGTTGTCGAGCGCGCTCGGGAGGCGGAAGCCATGCTCCACGAGCGTGAGCTTGCGCGAACGGTCGCCCTCGTACATGCCGCGCACCTGGGGCACCGTGACGTGGCTCTCGTCGATCATGCAGACGAAATCGTCCCCGAAGTAGTCGATGAGGCAGTGCGGAGGCTCGCCCGGCGCGCGACCGTCGAGGTGCCGCGAGTAGTTCTCGATCCCCGAGCAGAAGCCCATGGTCTCCAGCATCTCGAGGTCGTAGTTCGTCCGCATCTCGAGGCGCTGGGCCTCCAGCAGCTTGCCCTGCGAGCGGAAGTAGTCGAGGCGCTCGGCGAGCTCGGCCCGGATGCCTTCGAGCGCCGACTGAAGCCGCTCGGGCACGGTCACGTAGTGCGTCGCTGGCCACACCGGCACCGTGTCGTATGCGACCGTCACCTCCCCGGTGACGGGGTCGAACTCCGATATCTCCTCGACAACGTCGCCGAAGAACCCCACCCGCACGGGACGGTCGGCATAAGGCGGGAAGATGTCGACCACGTCGCCGCGGACGCGGAAGGTCCCGCGAGCGAGGTCGTAGTCGTTGCGGTCGTAGTTGATGTCGATGAGCGAGCGGATGAGCGCGTCGCGCCCCAGCTCCTCACCGGTGGTCAGGAACACGGCGACGCCGGCGTAGTCTTCGGGCGACCCTATGCCGTAGATGCAGCTCACCGAGGCGACCACGACGACGTCACGCCGCGACAGGAGGGCGGCAGTGGCGGCGTGGCGCAGCTTCTCCACCTCCTCGTTGATCGAGGAGTCCTTCTCGATGAAGGTGTCGGTGGCGGGCACGTATGCCTCGGGCTGGTAGTAGTCGTAGTAGGAGACGAAATATACGACCGCGTTGTCGGGCATGAGGTCGCGCAGCTCCGACGCCAGTTGCGCGGCGAGCGTCTTGTTGGGCGCCATGATCAGCGTCGGCTTCTGGACCGCCTCGATGACCTTGGCCATCGTGAACGTCTTGCCCGACCCGGTCACGCCCAGAAGGGTCTGATACCTCAGGCCGTCCGCGATGCCCTTGGCCAGCCCCTCGATGGCCTCTGGCTGGTCTCCCGCCGGTTCGTACGGAGAGATGACCTGCAGGGGCCGAGTCTCGTCGGCACGAACCGGCCCGCTCAGCACGCGCCGATCGGTCACCTCGATGCCTCCTCGAAGATCGAGGGATACAGAGCGGAATACGAGTCCCTCTGTGAGAGCACGGCCGCCACGTAACCACGCGTCGCGGGATAGTCGATGACATCAATGAACGACTTACCCGTAGTGTCGGACTCGGTGACCCACTTGCCGGCCTTGACCGGTCCGGCATTGTACGCGGCCAGCATGACCTCGACTTTGCCGTAGCGGCGCAGCAGCGAGCCCATGTAGCGTGTCCCGACGGCGATGTTGGTGGCGGGCGCCTTGAGAGCCTCGCCGGTCACGTCCAGCGGCAGCCCCTCGCGATGCACGACTTCCCTGGCGGTCGCGGGGAGCACCTGCATGAGGCCGATCGCGCCGTGCGCGGACTCCTCCGATGCGTCGAAGCCCGATTCGACGTTGATGACCGCACAGACCAGGTACGGATCCAGCTGGCTGACCGCTGCGTTGTCGGCTATCACCCCTTGGTATTGGAGGGGATGGCCCAAACGGCCGAACCAGCGCGGACCGAACGCGACGCCAACGACGAGGATCGCGATCAGCGCAAACCACACTGCGGGCGTCCGCCAACGCGGGGTGATGCGCTCATCACGTGGCACGAGATGCGACCTCGGCCTCCCAGAAGGTGGCCAGTTGGCCCTGGAACTCCTCGAGCGATCCGTCGTTGTCTATCACCCAGTCGGCGATGGAGCGACGCTCGGCGTCCGAGGCTTGGCAGGCGATCCGCGCGCGAGCATCCTGTTCGGACATGCCGCGACGCGCGAGGCGGTCCACCCGTGTGTCCTCGTCCGCCGATATGGCGAGAACGGCGTCGGTGACCTCGAAGAAGCCCGGGGCTTCCACGAGCAGCGGGATGTCCAGCACCACGACGGACGGCGGCGACTGTTGCGCTTCGAGCATGTCGAGCGCGCCCTTCGTCGCCATGAGAACGCCCGGGTGAACGATGCGGTCGAGGCGGGCGGCCGCCTGGGGCGAGGCGAATGCGACCGCCGCCAGGGCGCGGGTGTCCACAGTGCCGTTCGCGTCCAGCACGTCCCGGCCGAACTCGGCCACGACGGCATCAGACAGGGGCCCGCCGGGACCGATCAGGCGCTTGGCGATGTCGTCCATGTCGAGCGCGACGGCACCGCGCTCGGCGAAGAACCGCACGGCGGTCGACTTGCCCGAACCGATGCCCCCGGTCACAGCCAGAACGTACACGCGGACCGCCTCTTCGATGCTCGGGGCCGGGGGGGGCCCCCGCCGCCCCCCCGCCC
>JANYAK010000061.1 GCA_025361335.1 Coriobacteriia bacterium | reverse complement strand
TGCAAGGCAAGCTCTACAAGCTCAACGCCCGCAAGAACCCGAGATGGAAAGAGGAGGTGGAGGCACCCGAGCTCGAGTACATTGATTCTGAGGCAGCGAATCAGGTCCTCGAGTACCTTTCATTATGAGGCACTACGGCCTCCGCGGACCGCGCTCTCGGACCGCGCCCGCGGGTCGCTCGACACGCATCCGGCTACTTGCGGCGCAACGCCCGTAGCGCGGCCACCTCCTGCGGCACGTCCAAGTTGTGCGCTTCGTCCCCCCCCACGGCGGCCCGCACCGCCCGCTCGGCCAGGACGAGCGCCCCCAGGCACACGAGGTCGTCGTCGTACGCCACGCGGACGCGGAACACGCCGCGCCCGTCAGCATGGAAGTCCCACCGGGTCTCGCCGCGAAGAGTGTCGGGGGATCCCGCGAGCGCCATGACCTCGAGCGCCGCGTGCTCGAAGGCGTGGGCCAACTCCGTGTCGGACAGCTCCTCGGCGAAAGTGCGGCCTTCTCCGTTGTCGCAGCGGTGGCCGCGCAGGCCGGGGAGCAGCCGCATGAGGCGGTCGGCGGTCCCGGGCACGTCGGAAGTCCGCCACGGCTCTGTGGCGGCGAACTCGACGACGGACTCGGCCATCTCGGAACCGACACTGACGGAGCGCAGGCGCACCTTGCGCGCGAGCGCTAGCGGCTCGCGCCGGCGCGCGAGCGCGCGGACGCCGCCGCGCGGGTCCCGACGTAATAGGCCACCGACACGGCGACCGCGAACACCAAGGCGCTCGCCATCACGATCCTGACAGTGTGGTCCTCGAGCGCCAGCCGGGCCTCGTCTCGGGCCATGTCACGCACCGCCAGGGCCTTGTGGCGAAGGTCGTCGGGGGTGATCTTGGTCGAGATGGATGACGCGGGCTGCGGCATGCGCGCGGAAGGGGTCATCGCTGGATCGACCTCACCTTGACGACGAGGAACACTGCCGAACCGATCAGGTAGAGCATCCCTATCGCGAAGAACGTCCATGCGTAGCCGATGAGGCTACCGAACGCGATGACGCCCGCGACAGCCAAGAACACCAGCGCGAGCGCCAGCAGAGAGGCGGCCGCGGCGGCGGATGCGAGGGTGAGCCCCAGCCGCTGCAACGGGAGAACGACCTTCTCCCGGACGGTCGCCTCGGCTTCCTGCCGGAGCCAATCCCTCGCGGTCTCAAGGAGGTCGACCAGCGCGTCGATCAGCCGCGGTAGGAACTCGTCCTTCTTCTCCGCCTGAGGGGAGCCTGCTGGTGCTTCGGACATCGAATCTCCATCGGAGTCGGGGCTCGCCAACGAGTCAAGCATACCCAGCCTGCCTTACGGCGACACCGACCCGGTGGTCGGGGCCGCCGCACCGGACAGCCTGTCGAGCACGACGCCCAGCTCGGTGATCAGTCGGCCGTAGCCCGCCCAGTCCCCGGCCTTCTGTGCGGCGATCGCCTGGTTGAAGAGGTCCCGCGCCAGAACGGTGTCGGATGTCCCCCCGCCGCCGGCACCGCCTGAGACGCCTCCCAGCCTGCCGCCGGCCACCGTGCCCGGCTGTCCGCCCGTGGCGGGAACGCTTCGCCCGAACACCTGCGCCAGCGAGGTCTGGAAGTCCGGGGTCATCGCGATGCTGTCCGCGTACGAGACGACGACGCGCTTCAGCTCGGGCATCGGCGACGACTCTGCCTGCAGGTAGATGGGCATCACGTAGACGATCGCGTCCTTGATCGGGATCACCAGCAGGTTGCCCTGGATGACCCGGCTCCCCTGCTGGTTGAGCAGGGTGAGCTCCTTACTGATTTCTGGCTCCTGGTTCATCCGGGCCTTGATCTGCTCCGGCCCCAGGATCAGGCGCTGCTTCGGGAAGTTGTATACGAGCCGCTTGCCGTAGTCGGTCAGGTCCGACCGTGCGGCCATCCAACCGATCATGTTGTCCTTGTTCCGTGGCGTGAACGGCTGCATCAGGATGAACGACAGCGAGGGCTCGCGCGGAAGTTCCATGAGGACGTAGAACGGCTCCATCGGCGCCGCTTTCGCCTCGCCCGGGATGGCCCACTGGTCTTCCTTGTTATAGAAGACCTGCGGGTCGGACATGTGATACGTCTTGTAGACCTCGGCCTGCAGTTTGAAGAGGTCCTCCGGATACCTCAGGTGCGCCCGTATCGACTCGGGCATCTTCGCCGCGTCGGTGAACAGGCCCGGGTAGATCCTCCGATACGTGGCGAGGATCGGGTCTTTGGGGTCGAACGCATACAGCGTCGTGGTCCCGTCGTACGCGTCGATGGTGACCTTCACCGAGTTGCGGATGTAGTTGATCCCGCTGGCTCCGTACCGCTGCGAGTAGGGGTAGTAGGTCGATGTCGTGTAGCAGTCCTGGATCCAGACGATCCGGCCGCCGACCAGCACGGGGTAGGGATCGGCGTCCAGCGAGAGCCACGGTGCCAGGGCGGCGATGCGGTCCTTGATGTCGCGACGGAACAGCACGCGACTCTGCGGCTTGATGGCGCTCGTCAGGAGTATCTCCGGGGCGGAGAAGCGCAATGCGAAGGCGACTCGTTCGAGCGGCGTGCCGACAGCCACGCCGCTCTTGCCGGAATACGAGGTCTGGGCGTTCTGGCCCCCGACGGGGTAGTCGAACTCCTTCTGCGTCGTGTCGACGATCGCGTATTCGTTGCTCTCCTCGCCGAAGTAGATGCCGGGAGTCGTGATCTTGAGGTCCACCGTCGACTTCGGCGGCAGGTCCTTGACGAGGAACATGGGCAGGCCGTCCTGGCTCGCCTGGTTCACCGGGCTCACCACGGCGCCGTAGCCGTGCGTGTAGATCAGGTGCTGGTTGATCCAGGTCTTCGCCTGATCGGACAGCTGGTCGACGTTCATCTCTCGGGCGGAGACGAGCACCTGCTGGAGAACGCCGTCGATCACGTAGCGATCGATGTCGACGTCCTTGAAGTCGTAGTAGAAGCGGATCTCCTGCAACTGCTTGTATGTCTGGACCACGATGCTCGGGTCCCACAACCGGACGTTCCCGATCGTCGAGGTCGCGTCGGCGACGTTCTGGGCGGTCAGATCCGTCCTGGCGGGGAACTGCCGGACCTCCACATCGTTGAGGTCGAACGCGAGGCGGGTCGCGGCGATGTTGCGCTTGATGTAGGGCGACTCGGCCGCCAACTCGTTCGGGTTGACCCGAAACTGCTGGATGAGCGACGGATACACGCCGCCGACCAGCACCGACGCGCCGATCCACACCCCGAGCGCGATTGCAGGCAGACGCCAGCCTTTGAACCGGATGTTGAACAGCAACGCGATGCCCGTCGCGAGGGCGAGGAACACGAGGATCTGGTACGCCGGAAGCTGGGCGTGGACGTCGGTGTATGAGGCGCCCGTGACCTGTCCCCGGGGCGAGAAGTCGAGTTCGTAGATGGACAGCCAGTAGTCCAACGCTCGTGAGGCCACGATCAGCCCGGCGAGCACGGACAGGTGGGCCTTCACATGCGGGTCGAAGCCCAACAGGCGTTCGCCCAGCCTGATGCTCCCGTCGTACACGTGACCGATCGCGGTCGCGAGCAGCGTCACGACGAGCACGCCCAAGCTCCAGTCGGAGATGAGGCGCAGGGCGGGCAGGCGGAACAGGTAGAAGGAGACGTCCCTGCCGAACTGAGCGTCGGTGATCCCGGTGGTCACGCCCGACAGACCGACGCGCAGAGTCTCCCAGTCGGCCGCGATCGCCGTACCGGCCGCCCAAGCGACCAACAGGCACACTCCCACGATGATCCACATCACGAACGGCTCGATCCGTCGCCTGAGCCCCGCAAGCATGTCTTGCAACTGCAGCTGCGGCGACAGGGGCGAATCCCCGGGCCCGACGACGGACAGCACGGTCGCGGGGGCGAGGCGGCGGGCGATGAGCAGGTTCACGAGAAGGAGCACGAAGACGACGGCTCCGAAGGCCCAGCCCACCGCCACCGCGTTCCACAAGCGGGTCCAGAAGACCGCGCTCTGCCCGAGATCCTTGAACCACAGCAGGTCCGTGTAGAAGACCGCGAGCGCGCCAGCCGAGGCCAGCAACACGAGCAGGGCCGCGATCACCGTCCACCGGACACGTCTCGCTACCGCCGCGGCGCCTTTGACTGCCATGCCGACCGCCTTCCGTCATCCCGCGCGCCGACCGTCGGCCCGCGAAGGGTTCTTCTAGAGGTAGTCTCCCACGTCGACGTTGAGTCCAACCGGATCGATGCAGGCCGCGACTGTCACCCGAGCGTCCCCGGCGCCTTCGGCTGTCACCCTAGCGTCCCCAGCGCCTTCGCTAAGGTCGATGTCGCGGGGTGCGACCAGCGCCCCTGACGCGTCGGCGAACACCCGCACGGTGGGAGCGAGCACGTCCAGAACGCTGGGGCGCACGACGACGCCCACCTCCCCGGTGCTGAGCCGCACGACCGAGCGTGGCGGGTAGACGCCCAGCATCTGAACGAAGCCGCGAACAAGCGTCGCGTCGAACGCCGTGCCGGCGTTCTTGGCCAGGACCTCCATCGCCTCGTTCTGAAGGCGCGCCACAGAATAGCTGCGCTTGGACGTCATCGCGTCGTACGCGTCGGCGATCGCGACGACCCTGCTCGAGATGTTCTGCCGACGGCGGGGCCTGCGTCGCGGGTAGCCGTCAAGGTCGTAGCGCATGTGGTGCTCGAGGATGATCACGATGCTCGCCCGGTCGAGGCCCGGCATCACCGAGGCGACTTCGGCCCCATGCAGTGGGTGGAGCCGCACCGACTCCCACTCCGCGACGGTGAGCGTCCCCGGCTTGTTGAGGATGCTCGTATCGACCCCCATCTTCCCGATGTCGTGCAGCAAGGAGCCGACACCGAGGGAGTTGAGGAACCTCGCGTCCGTCGTGAGCGTCGAGCCGAGAGCGAGCGATAGGATGGCCACGTTGACCGAGTGGAAGAACGTGTACTCGTCGTAGTCCTTCAGCCCGGCCAGCTCCAGCAGCGCGTACCGGTTGGTCACGACACTGTCCACGAGCCCGTGCACGACTCCGCGGACGCGCTCGGTCGAGATGGCGCGGTCGGACCTGACAGCGCGATCGAGCTCGCGCAGGAGGTCGAGCGCGCCGGAGTACGCCTCCTTGGCGGCCGCGGTCGTGTCGAAGTCGACATCGAGGGCGCGCTCCTCGCGCTCGACCGCTTTCACCGACGCGATGATCACGTGGGGGATGTTGGCGGCGTGCGCGGCCTTCTCGACTCCACCCGCCGCCTCGATGAGATGTGAGTCGGCCGCGAGCAAGGGCAGGGCGCGCTCGAGCTCCGCCACCGTCAGCCCCCTGGTGAACGTCACACTGTTCGCCCCGCTGGCGGACATGTCGCGCACCATCTGGTCGAACAGCATGCTCTCCTCGAGAAGGACCTGCTGCCCGAAAAGCACCTCGTTCTCGAAGAAGGTCAGTGGGACGTCCGCGCCCTCGGCGTGGAACGGCGCGAGGGCTCGCATGAGTCCCGCCGCGCTCTCTCGCACCGCGGGATGCCCGACAGGATAGAAGGTCTGGGCGCGGCACGCGCCGGACAGGTGGGCGAGGATGTCACGAACCCGGCCGACCTGTGTCTTGGAGAACGCGGAGGGCATCCCGTCCGTCACGAGCCACCCCCCGGCTCGTCGCCCTCGGTCGTCATGGTCCCCACCGCGGCCTCTGCCGCGGCGCACACCTGACGATTGCGGCTCCCGAGCAGACTGCGCTGCCGCGCTATGTCCTGGAGTACCGCGGCTGAAGAAGGGTCTCCCAGGCGAGCGAGCGCCTCGATCGCCTCGATCCGCGGGCCATTCTCCCGGTTGCCACGTCCTTCACCGCGGGCGACCTGCTCGAGCGCGGCGGCGGCCCCGCGGCACCCGATCGCGCCGAGGTAGCGCGCGGCCACCTGGACGTTCACCGGATCGGGGTCGTCCAGCCCGGCGACGAGCATCTGCTCGGCGAGGGAATCTCGTATTCCCGCCAGGGCGCGCACGGTCTCGCGCCTCACTCGCTCGTCGGGGTGCCGGAGCGTGCGCTCGAGGAAGGGCAGGACCCGGGGATCCCGGCTCGCGGCGAGGATCGCGACGATATTGCGCACGAAGTACCAACGTGGGTCGGAGACGCGCTCGCCGAGTTCTCCGATGAAGCCGGGGCCCATCCCCGAGATGATGTCGACGATCGACTTCCGCGCAGCCATGTCGGGCTCGTCGGCGAGCACCTCGAGCAGGGGCGCGAGAGCCTGCGCACCGAGTACCGACAGGAGGCGCCTGCACGCCGCGTGCTCCGCGGATTCGTGACGGTACACCCGCAACGCGGAGGCTATCGCCCTCATGGACTCGGGCTTGGCCAGCACCCGGAGCAATGTCCGCATGCGCCTGCGGTGCCCAGACTCCAGGTTCGGGTCCTGCTCGGCGAGCGTGAGAGCCTCGGCCGCGTCGGCCGCCACGTCGAACTCCTGCTGGTCGACCAGCAGGCCGACGTTGTCCTCGAGCATGACCATGACCGAGCCGAGCTCCTCGGCACGCTCCTCGAGAGTCACGATGCAGACGAGCGCCGACAGCACGTCCCCGTCGGTGAGGCCGCGCGCCGCCTCTTCGCGCAACGCCGCCATCCCCGGATCGTTCGCATGAGCGCCGCTGTGTTCCGGTGTCAGGTCTATCAGCCTGAGGATGCTTTCGACCGGCTGGGCCTCCGAAGTCCGGACCCGCTCGTTCATCTCAAGACGCCGCGGCGCGGCCGCGTCGATGACCTCGCTCACGAAGCCGTCGCTCAGGCCGGCGGCGGCCATGGCCTCCGCCGCCTCGGGCAGGACCGTCTCCCGCACTCCGGGCAGATTGATCAGCGTCAGGTTCCGGACGGCCCGGGCGACCCCCATGCTGCTGGCCGGAGACTCGTCCACCTCGTGGAGCAGGGTCTGCATGACCTCGTCCACGCCCATCTGACGCACGACCGCCGCAACCATGTCGTCACGCCGGGCCTCGACCAGTAAGCGGGACGATAGGAGCTTCTTGCGCATGTCGGGGTCGAGACCGAGCAGAGCCTCGGCGAGCGAGCGGAGGAGTGCCTCCCGCTCCTCGGGCAGCTCGTCGCGCAGGCAATGGGCCAGCATCTCGGTCCGCCTCGCGATCGCGACCTCGTCCGGCGCGGACCCGCGTGTCGTGGACGACTCCCGCAGATAGCTCCTCAGAGCGGCGGGATCGGACATGAAGCGCACCAACAGGCGCTGGTCTCTGGGCCGTCCCGCAAGGGCGCCTTCGACGAGCTCGTCCGTGAGATCGTCCTCGGCCTGCACGGATCCTTCGGCCTCGACCTCGTCGGCCGCTTCCCCCGGATCGCGCACGTCGACGATCCGGGTGGAGATGTCCGCGACGCTCACACCCACTATGCCGCGCTCCCACATCGCGGACTCGAAGCCCCCACTCGCCGCGATGGACTCCGGATCGACGGCGAGAAGCGAGAGGAAGGCGAGGATGTCGTCTTCCGTGCAGCTCGCATGGAATCGCACCTCGGACAGCTGCCGCGAGTAGAACTCGCGCGCGAACTGCGTGAACCCCGGCGTTTCAGGAAAGACCGCGCAGCCCTCGTAGACAAGGCCTTCCCGCGACACGGTCAGCCTCATGGCCGGCTGGTGCTCCAGCGCGGCTCGAAGTGACGCCGAAGCGAGCACGGCGTTGTCCCGCGGGATGTCGCTGGAGCCCGGGTACAGCTTCACCGCCTTGAACACGATGTTCAACTGCTTGACGAAACGCTCCACCAGGACAGGAGCTCGAGATGAATCGGACGCCTTCGAGGGTGCCACGGTTCGCTCCCCCCTCCCGGGCCGCGCGCCGATCGTGTCGTCCCTTCGCGGATGCTCCGGGGCCGGTCCCCATTATGACGGCCAACCGCGCTCCGGTGCTATCATCGCCGCGATGACCGAGCATTCGCCTCAGGATCCGCCTCTCCTGCTCGCTTCCGCCTCGCCACGACGGAGGCGCCTGCTCGCATGGCTGGGCGCTCCGTACGACATGGTCGCTACCGACACTCCCGAAGACCTCGACTCGCCTCTTGCGGGAGTCCCGCCCGTGCTGGCGCGGTCTATAGCGGCGGACAAAGCCGTCGCCGCGCGCGAGACGGCCGGTCCCGCCCCGACGGTGCTGGCGTGCGACACGATCGTCGTGTCGGACCGGCGGATCCTCGGAAAGCCCGCGGATCTCGCTGAGGCTCGCTCGATGCTACGCGATCTGTCCGGACGGACCCACACGGTGATCACGGGAGTGGCGCTCGGGCTTCCGGGACAGGACGGCCCGAGGACGTTCGCGGTCACGACACCCGTTCTCATGCGCGAGTTGGATGAGGGCTCCATCGAGGCGTGGGTCGACAAGGGCGAGCTGCTTGGCTGCGCGGGCGCGTACAACATCGAGAGCCATCTGGCATCCGTGGACGATGACCAGTGCTACCAGAACGTGGCCGGGCTCCCCCTGTGCCACGTCTACGCGGAGCTCGTGGGCGCCGGCTACACCGCCGTCCGCTCGCCCGTCGGGGCGTGCGACGAGGCGCGCGCCACGAAGTGCCGTCTCGGCCCGCTGATCGCGGGCGCCGCGAGAGCGCGTCCCTAGGGCTGCCTGGTCGCGACCACGATCACGGACTCGTCCTCGCCCGGATCGAACTGCTTCCCCGTGTGGTCCCCGTAAAGCCGGATCTCGGCGAACCCCCCGCTCTCCAGTCGCTCGACGAGCACGCCTGTGGGCAGCGCCGTGTGGACGGATCGCCGCGAAGCCACGTCCCACGGCGCGCCCGTCTCCCACGCGTCCGCGGGGCGATGCAGCGTGGCGAAGTCGAAGCCGATCCCCTCGTCCGGGTAATCCATGACCCGCAGGAATACCCACGTGCCCTCGGTGTCATCGCGAACGACCGGTGGTATCGCCCGCGCGCGGCGGGCGAGCAGACGGTCGTGGTTGAGCAGGTGCAGGATCACCACGCCTCCGGGGCGAAGCACGGCGGCGAAGTCGGCGAACGCCTCCGCGAGCCCCGACAGCCCGGCGACGTGAGGCAGGGCGTTGCCGGTACACGTCACCGCGTCGACGGTGCCGAGGCGCAGCCGGGCAAGGTCGCCGAATCCGCCCTGGACGAACCTCACCGCCGCACCCTCGCTCTGCGCGTGCGCTCGCGCCTGTTCGAGCATGGCCGCGCTCGGGTCGACTCCCGCCACGTCGAGACCCCAGGACGCGAATATGACCGCGTGCCGTCCGGTACCGCATCCCACGTCCGCGACCCGACGCACATCGGCCTCCGCAAACGTCCTGCGGAAGAACGGTCCCTCGCGCTCGAGGCGGCGACCCCAGTCGACGAACCGGTCGTAGTCGGACGCGGAGGCGCCGGATGGCGAGTCGCCGAAGGTCACGTCTCCCGCCTCACTCGTCGAGCCGGTAGATGCGGACGGCGTTGCCCCGCCGCACGAGGTCGAGATCGCCCTCGGAAAGCCCTAGTTCCTCCAGCACCCGCATCTGCTGGAACTTGATCCACTTCCGGTAGGGCGCCGTCGTGCCCGAGTCCGTCCCGAACAGGACTCGCTCGGGCCCTAAGGCCGTGAGCGTGGTCCGGAAGACGCCGGGGAGCGTGTAGCCGTGGGGATCGTAGTCCATCCAGTTGTTCGTGCCGGACGAGTCGACGCACACGTTCTTGCACTGATAGGCGAGCTGGAGCACCTGGGTCAGGAACCCGGCGCCGAAGTGGGCGATGACGAAGGGCATGTCGGGATAGTCGCGAGCCACGGGGGAAAGGTCGAGAGGGTCCGCGTAGCGCATGTCCCCGGACGGGTCGACGGTGACGCCGTAGTGTACGCAGACCGAGGCGCCGAGCTGAGCCGCGCGCTCGAACAGCGGGCGGCACGCGGGGTCGGACAGCCGGTACTTGCGGTTCACCGGCAGCAGCTTGATGCCGCGACACCCGCCCGCCATCTCCGCCTCGAGCCGGGCTGGGGCATCGGGATCGAGCGGGTCGACGTACGCCAGCGCATGCACGCGCCCCCGGGCCGCGGCGACGAACGCACGGGTGTAGCCCGAATCGGGGAACACCGACATCACGACCGCCTTGGCCACGCCCGCGTCCTCGAGCCGGGCCGCGTACCACGATGCCATCTCGACGGGGTCGAGGTCGGGGAGAGACTCCCCGCGCCGCCCGAACTTGCGCTCCTTCAGCGCAGCCCGGAAACGCGGGTTGTCGTCGGGATGGGCCTCGACGTATTCGGCGAGGAGGGGCAGCGAGAACAGGTGGACATGGGAATCCACGACGTCTCCTGGTGCGGTCGCGGGCGCCCGGCTGGGCTCGTCGGCCGACATCAGCGTGGTCACACCCCCGTCGACGCGGTCGGGACTTCGGGTTCCCGAGGCACCACGATCGCCATGATGATGTAGGCGATCACGGCGCCGCCCCAGCCGACCAGGGCCAGGACGATGAAGGCGAGGCGCAGGATGACCGGATCGATGCCGAGATAGTGCCCCAGGCCTCCCAGCACCCCATCGATCCACTTGTCGGTGCGCGACTTGTACAGTCGGGTTCCGGGCAGGGGACCTCGGATCGTGAGACCGCCGCGCTGGGACAGCACGATGACCCCGATGCCCACTACGATCAGCGCCACGGGCCCCGCCGCGCGGCCCCACAGACCGACGAGCCAGTCCGGAAGCAGCCCGATGGTGCGCAGCATGAACCACAGCCCGAGCAGGACCAGCCCAGCGCCGGCGACAAGGCCGACGGTCCGACCGGCGTCCCTCTGTTCGCCCATCACGCCCCCTCTAGTAGTCCACGACGTCGACGCTGGCAGCTCCGGCCGCGACCGCAATCGTGATGTCACCGGCGGTCCCATCCCGGCTCCAAGTGCCATTGCCGAACGCGCCACCGGAGCGGGCGAAACCGGCCGGGACCGATGTGGCCACCGGGAACCCCCGGACCTCGAGCGTGACCTTCGCGCCCCTGGGCACCCGGCAGATGATGCTGCATGCACCTCCGTTGACCTGCGCCCGGCAGGTCTGATCGGCTGGAAACGTGACGGTCGACGCGGACGCTCCGATGTTGGCCGACAGGGAGTCGATCTTCAGACCGGTGAGGTCCAGGTCCATCTGCACGGCGCCCGCGTTGACCGCGACGTCGCTCCAGCGCACATCCCGGTCGAGCGTCACGTTCATGCGGTCCTTCGCTCCGAAACCCGGCAGGATGGCGACGCGCTCGCCGAACGAGACGGACACGTCGGCGGTGCCGCCGCTGACGGCGGCGGCCAGCGACGGCCGCAGGGTCGCCGGGCCTTCGCCCGTCAGCGTGGCCAACGAGTCACCGGCGGCGAGCGAGAGCCGCGTCGCTCCCGCATTGATCCTGGCGCGGCCCGTCGTGACCGCCGCGGACCGAGGCTCCGTGAACGAGTAAGAAGTGAGCCCCTGCCTGCCGACGCTCGACACCGCGGCGAAGCCCCAAGTCCCCGGGGGCATCACGAATGCGCCGTAGAGCAAAGCCGCCAGGGTGAGCAGACCGGCGATCACGCGGACCCACGTCCGCCGCGTGCTGGTTCCGATGATGTCGATCCCGGCCGCGATCAGTGCGATCGGCCACAGCGAGATGATGCTCACCCACACCGACCACGGGAGGACGCCCGTCGTGTTGGCGAGCAGGATGCCGCCGATGGCGATCAGCGTCAGTCCACCGAGGGCCCTCTTTGCGTCCAAGCCTCATCGCCTCCCGCTGCGGAGGATCGCCGAGATGCCGAGCGCGACCAGGATGAGCGGCCACAGCTTGCCGATCTCGAACCCGGGGACGAACTGGCTCACCAGGAACAGCAGGCCGACGACTATCAGGATGACGCCGCCCGTCATGCCCCCGCGGTGACGGCGCACGGGAGCGGGCGTGGTGGGCGGGGTGGGCGGGTCGGGCGTGGGCTCAGGCGCCGGGGAGCCAGTCTGCGCGGGCTGCTCGGCGTCCCCCGAGGAAGCCCATTCTGCGTACATCGGCTTCTCCCCCTCTTCAGGAACGACCACCCACAAGACGACATAGGCCAGCACACCGACGCCGTTCGCCAGAGCGAGGAGTACGGCGCCGATGCGCACCAAGGTCGGATCCACGCCGAAGTACTCCGCGATGCCGCCGCACACCCCGCCGATCACGCGCTCGTTCCGGCTCCGATACAGCCTCTTCTCCATCTAGTCCCTCGCCCCTTCGTCCTCTCCGGTCCTGGTCACCAGCAGCCGGGCCACACGCCTGCGGCGCACGCCGATCACGCGCACGGTGGCAGTGCCGGCCTGGATCGTCTCCCCCGCGTGCGGTATGTGCCCGAGTTCCATCAGCACCCACCCGGCGACCGTCTCGTATTCTTCGGACTCCGGGATGGGCAGGCCCAGCTTCTCGCGCGCCTCCTCGGCCGAGAGATGGCCGTCGATGATCCAGCGCTGTGGACCGACCTCGCTTATGAACCTGTGCTCCCGGTCGAACTCGTCGGAGATCTCGCCCACGATCTCCTCGACGATGTCCTCGATGGTGACGAGCCCGGCGGTCCCGCCATGCTCGTCGACCACGACGACCATGTGGTTATGGGAACTGCGCATCTCCGACAGCAAGCCCAGTATCGGCTTGGTCTCGGGAACGAACAGCGGTTGCCGCATGTGCGCCGACAGGCGTCCGTCCGGCGCGCCCGCGGTGACCGGTCCGACGAGGTCCTTGAGAAGCGCGATCCCGACCACGTTGTCGGGGTCGTCGTGGTAGACGGGCATCCGGGAGAACCCCGTTCTTTGGAACGCGGCCAGCGCCTCGGATAACGAGCTGGTATCCTCGAGCATCCCCGCATCGACCCGGGGCACCATGACCTCGCGCGCGACGGTGTCCCCCAGCTCGAATACCTCCTGGATCATGCGCTTCTCTTCATCGAGGAGGGTGCCCTGCTCCGTGACGAGCAGCTTGATCTCCTCCTCGGTGATGCCCGGCTTTCCGCCGCGGCCTCCAGAGCCGACCAAGCCCGCCACCACATCAGTGGAGCGGCTCAGGAACCACACCACGGGCGCCATCGCGATCGCGAGCCACTCCACGGGCCGCGACAGGGTGCTGGCCACCCGCTCGGCACGCTGCAGGCCGAGCCTCTTGGGCGCAAGCTCGCCGAACACCAGGGTCACATAGGTGATGGCGATGGTCACGAGGAACACGGCCAAGCCGCCCGAGATCCGGTCCACAGCCGGGACGCCCAGCGAACGCAGCCAGCTCGTGACCGCGCCCTCGAAGGTGACCGCGGCCGTTGCCGATGCGGTGAAGCCGGCGAGTGTGATCGCCACGGAGATGGTCGACAGAAGGCGCGTGGGATCCTCGAGCAGTCGCAAGGCCTTTTCCGCGCCCCGCGATCCCCTGTCCGCGGCGGTCTGAAGACCGGAGTGGCGGGCGCTCACCAGCGCGATCTCCGCGGCGACGAACAGCCCCTGGATGCCGATGAGGATGAGGATGGCGACAAGTTCGCCGAAATGGGTGTTCATGCGGTCTACGTTACCAGTCCCTTCCGGCCGATAACATGGGAGTACGCCGGGATCGGCTCGCGCACGCGACCTCCCGAACACCGCGCCCCGCCTGGGGATGGACGCGGCGTGGACCATGAATGTGAATGGCCCGCATCAGCGGGGAAGTCGGGGGACCAGTTGCGCGATGCCGTGTCAGAGGTGGGAATGGAGCCTATCGTCCGCGGCCTGACCTCCGCGGCCAAGGCGCTTCGCCTCTACCCCCCGACAAGCCCGATCCCTCGCCAAGCCATCGAGTCCGCGCAGGCGTCGCTGTCCGCCTTCCTCGCCTCCGAACCGGTCCTGCCCCTGCGGGTCGTCCGCGACGGATTGGCGTGGTCGGGAGCGACCGTCGCCCCGGGAGCCCCGGGAGCGACCGAACTCGCGGATGCGCTTCGGGACCACGGCGTGGCCGAGATCGACTTCCTCCCAGGCGTCACGCCCGACGACCTGCTGACCCTGCTCGCGACGATCCTCGAGAAGCCCGACGCGGTCCGGGAACGCGGAGGGCTGGCGGCGGTGCTCGTCTCCGCCGGAGTCGAGTCGGTGCGGACCGCCGAGGTGAACCTGACCGTGCTCGACTCCCGCGCGGGCGGGAGCGCCGACGACACCGACGACTTCCTGGTGCAGCTCGCGGGGGACCCCGAGCGGGTCGCGGCGTGGCTGGCGGTGGCGGCCAAGGGGGATCCCGCGACACTGTCGGGAAGCCTGTGCGATCTCGCGGAGGCGGCTGGACAGCAGAATGCCGGCGCGCTCGTCATGTCGCTCGCGAAGGCCTTCACCGCAGCCGAACCCGGAGCCCGTGACGCCCTCATCAGCGTGGCGCTCGACGAAGGGCCGGCGCGCGATCTGCTCGGCCGCGCCTTCGGAGCCGTGGCGTCGGCCGACCTCGCAGGAGCGCTGTGCTCCGGAGCGTGCGGCCGCAACATGCTCTCGATGTCGTCGGCGCTCACGCGCCTGCCTCTCGCCCAACGCATGAACGACGTCCTCTCCCAGGTGAAGGGACTGCTGCCAGCCGACGGGCGGACCGCGAAGGAGCTGGGCTTCCTGGACCACATGCTCTATGTGCGGCAGAGTTCGACCCCCGAGCAGCCGCTCACCGTCGAGCAGCCCCGATACCGCCAGGTAGCGGAACTCGCATCGATGGACGCCTCACAGGTTTCGGGAGCGCGGGACGGCGTCGCGCGGGACGCCAAGAGAGCCGACGACAGCGCCGTGGCCACCCTTCTCACGCTGCTCGACCAGCAGCAGGATCTCGCGCTGTACTGCCGCACGCTCGACTCGCTGGCGGGCATGGTGCCCCCCCTCCTGGAGCGGGGCCGGCTCGATTTGGCCGCCCGTATCATCACCGGGCTCGCGGCCCGCGAATCACGCGCGGTCCAGCCCTGGCCGGAACTCACGCAGAAGCTGCGCACGACCATCAGCGAGGCCACGTCCCGTCGTACGATCAAGGCCCTCTTGGCCGCCGCCGCAGCCGACAGCGCCAACGTGAGCCAGGCGCGCGACATCATGCGGGAAGCGGGAGACGGAGCGACGCTGGCTTTCGTAGAGGAGGCCCTGGGGCGCAAGCCCGATGGCCTCACGATCGCGGAGCATATCGTAGGTCGCAGACTGCCGGACATGCTCGCCGCCGCGGCACCCAGGGCGCAGTGGTTCCAGGTGGCGCCGCTGGTCGCGCGGCTGGCCGTCGAGACGGACAGCCGTTCGCAGGCGGCGGTCGAGAGCCTGCTCAAGCGCTCGGACGATGCCTCTCGCAGGGAGGCTGCCCTCGGTCTGGCCGCCGCGGCCGGTCCCGCCGCGACCCGGCACCTCAACAGCCTCATGCGCGATCCGGCGCCCGAGGTCTCGGTGACCGCGATCCGATCGATCGGCCGTTCGACGTTCCCCGGTGCGGCGGCGTTGCTCAAGTCCCACTTCGACGAGCTGTATACGGACGGCAAGGACTTCGCCAAGGCGCGCGAGATCATCGGCGCGCTCGCGCGCACCCCCGATCCAGCCGCGGACGTCGTCCTGCGACAGCTGGCGGCGCGGCGAGCGCTCATCAAGCGTGGCCATTTCGCGGAGCTGACACACTTGGCGGCTCAGGCGCTCTCCCAGCGCGCGGAAGGGGTCTCCCGATGAGCGCGCTCGTCGATCTGGTCACCTCGCTCTCCACCGCGCGAAGGGCGGCCCAGCTGTACCCGCCGGTCCATCCGAGCTACCGCGAGGCCATGGACACCATGGTGGCGACGGTCGCTTCCTGCACGGCCGACGGCACCGGGTTCGTACTGAACATCCATGAAGGTCGGCTGTACGCGGGAAGCCAGGTCATCTCGTCCGACGCTCCAGCGGTCGCTTCGCTGGCGAAGTCGATGGAGAGCCACCGCGTCGAAAGCCTTGCCTTCGACCCGGCGTTCGCGGCGCCCGATGCGTTGGCGCTCGCGGAGGTGCTCAACCTCCGGGCCTCCGCCTCGCTCAGCATCGAGGAGGAGCTTGCTGCCCGCGGAGTCACGGCCATCGCGGTCGGCGTGCTTGCGGACGACGACCACGCGCAACGGGCCGAGCGCGAGGAGCGACGCGAACAGGACCGGGCGCTGTATCGCCAGCTGGTCGCCGCGCTCAGGGTCGTGCAGCGCGACGTGGCCGCCACGGGCTCCCCGAACCTCGACCAGGCCGAGCAGATGGTCGGCGGCATCATGTCCCGCCTCCTGGAGGACGACGCCGCGATCCTCGGGATGGCGAGCCTGAACGCGCACAGCGAAGGCGCGCTGTTCCACTCGATCAACGTGATGATCTACGCGCTGACGCTCGGCCTCGGACTCGGGCTGTCTGAAGACGGGCTCACCTGCCTCGGCATCGCGGCGCTCCTTCACGACGTGGGGAAGTCCGCCTTCGACCTCGACGATCCCGAGCAGGCCCAAGCTGCTGAAGCCCTGCACCCGAAGCTCGGCGCCGAGGTGCTTGCGCGACTGGAGGACGAGGATCCGGCGACCATGCTCGTCGCGTTCGAGCACCACATGGGCATGGACGGATCCGGATGGCCCGATCGGGCGCCGGACTACATCACGCACCCCTACAGCCGGATGGTCGCCATCGCGAACCGTTACGAAAACCTCACGAAGCGCGGGGATACGGGTTCCGCCCTCACCCCGGACCGCGGGATCCAGCAGTTGATCCGCGAGGCGGGCCGGACGCTCGACCCCACGCTCACAAGGCTCTTCATCAAGTCGCTGGGGGTGTTCCCCGTCGGTTGCGTGGTACGGCTTTCCGACCAGTCGGTCGGGGTGGTGTGCGCGACGACGGCGGAACTGCTCGCGCCTCGGGCGCGCCTCCTTTTCGACGAGCACGGAACCGAGCTGGAGGACCCGGTCGACATCGATCTCACCGAGGACCCCCGGACCATCCTCGAGGTCGTGGACCCCGAGGCGCTCGATCTGCTGGTGGCCGACCACCTGTAGTCCCCAGCGCGCCCCAACACGGAACGGCCGGCCACATCGGTGGCCGGCCGTTCGCGCCATGCGTGCGTCAGGCGCTGTGCGGGTTGATCTTGTGAAGGACGAGGGCGATGAGCGCGAGCCGTCGGCCTCGTTCCTGACACGCGTCCACGAACTTCGCGATCGTGTCGGCCATGTCGCTGCTCGGGCGATACCTGATGAGGCCGCCGGCTGACTGGAGGATCTTGTCCTTGCACAGCTCGTCGACCTCTGGCTCGAGCTCCTCGACGCGGCGGCCGAGCCTCGAGGCGAGCCCCTCCAGGTCCAAGACGGCGTCGGGATTGCGATGGAAGAATACGAGGACGTCCCACGTCAGCAAGGACCTGACGTATTGGTCGACGAACTTCATGATGGAGGGCCCGAGGACCCCCTCAAGTTCGTACACCCCTGATCGTCCCCATCCTGAGTGGACATGCCATGCGATGTATCGGCCTCAGAGTCTACACTGATTGTGACGGGAATCACATTGTCAAGCGACCGGGATGATTCCCCCACACGGTCGACGCAACCTACCCCATCCACGCAATCGTACCGGATGACCAGCGAAAATGAGGCGGCTGCCTGCGAGCGGGGCATTAGTCAATATGAACGAGCATCTGGAAGGATGAACGGTACGACGAGCGGGGCAGGCGCTCCCGGCTGACGTGACCACGCTGCTGGTGTAGAGTCTTTCGGGTTCGAGCCGAGCCCTAAGGAGTGCCAGATGCAGGCGAAGATAGGCGACCTTGTCCGGGTCCACTACCGCGGGACGCTCGAGGACGGCACGGAGTTCGACTCGTCCGCGGGGCACGATCCGCTCGAGTTCCGATTGGGCGACGGTTGCGTGATCGATGGATTCGACGCGGGGGTGACCGGCCTCGAAACGGGCGCCAAGCGCACGCTGACCATCCCGCCGGAACTCGCGTATGGCCCGTGCAACGACGAGCTCGTGCAGCACGTGGAAGCAGAGGCGTTCGCTGAGGATCCGTACGTGGGCGGCCAGGTGGACCTCGCCACTCCGGACGGCAGCAGGCTGCTGGGCGAGATCGTGGCGGTCGACGGCGATGACGTCACCCTCGATTTCAATCACCCGTTGGCCGGCAAGACCCTCACCTTCGAAGTCGAGCTTGTGGAGATTGTCACAAGCGTCGAGTGATGGGCGCGGCGCAGTCGGATCTCCGGCGCAGTCATTCGTAGCCCGCGAAAGATTCGACCGCGACCCTATCGGGCGGGATCTCGAGGTCCGCGACCACACGCTTCATCGGCTCAAGCATCGCGGGCGGGCCCGCGACGAGCCACCGCCATCCGTCCAGGGGATCGACATGTCGGCGCACCAACTCCGCCGTGATAAAGCCCTCCTCTCCGTTCCATCCCGCGCCGGGCCGCTCCAGCACGTGGACGACCCGCACCCGCCCGTCGCCCGACCGGCCGTATCCGTCGAGCTCCTCTTGGAACGGTATGCACTCTGGGCCCTTGTTGCCGTGGAAAAGGACGAAGAGCAGCCTGCTGCCGCGTCCGACCGCGTCCCTGATGATGCTGCGCGCGGGCGTCACGCCTACGCCCCCGACCAGGAACGCCACCTTGCCCACTGTGGGGTCGAGTGTCAGCGACCCTCGCGGCCCGGTGAAGCCGACGACATCCCCCGGCCTCAGCGCGAGCAGGGCGTCCTTGAACGCCGACCCGGTGAGCCGCGTCGTCACTTCCAAGTAGGGATCGGCCGGCGCCTGTGAGTGGGTGAAGTGCTTCGTCTGCACGCCGTCCCGGGTGGCCACGGTCACCGACGCGAACTGTCCCGGTCGGAACGAATAGCCCTCGGGACGCTCGAACCGGAACACGCCCAGTTCGGCGCCGCACACCTCCCTGTCCCGGAAGCCGACCTGGTGCGTGAGCGGATCCACGGATCACCTCCACGGGCAGCAGCTGGGCCGACACGTCGGTTGCATGTTCCCACACGCCGTCGTCCCCAGCACCGGGGTACATACGCGATGACCACATACAACGCACCGCTACGATACGGAGACGCCATGCGTAGGACTCACCGTGCGCTCGTCGTCGGCTTCATCGCGCTGGTGGCCGTCACTGCGTCGGCGTGCACCACGCGGGGCACCGCCTTCGCGCCCACCAAGCTCGGGGGAGTGGAGATCCGCCGATACAAGGGCGAGAAGCTCGGCGCCATCTCGGACTTCCATGAGAACTCGATCAAGGGCCCGCAGGATGTCGACCGGGGCAAGTACCGTCTCAAGGTGGACGGCACCGTCGACACGGAGGCGTCCTACACCTACCAGCAGGTCATCGCCCGGCCGAAGCACCTGAAGGTGGTACAGCTCGATTGCGTGGAAGGCTGGAGCGTGAAGGTCCTATGGCAGGGCGTCATGCTGAGCG
Source organism: Coriobacteriia bacterium (assembly GCA_025361335.1). Lineage (GTDB taxonomy): Bacteria > Actinomycetota > Coriobacteriia > Anaerosomatales > PALSA-660 > JANYAK01. Next base: position 14,463 of record JANYAK010000061.1, on the reverse strand, counting down.
AGATCATCGACGCCTCTCACCCGCGCCCGGACGCGAGGACCGTCATCTTCCACGCGGCGGACGGATACACGACATCGTTGCCGCTCGCGTACGTGCGGGACCGCCAGATACTGCTCGCCTATCGGATGAACGGCGTGGAGCTGCCGAAGGAACGCGGCTTCCCGTTCCAAGTGGTGGCCGAGAGCAAGTGGGGCTACAAGTGGTGCAAATGGGTCACGAGGATCGAGCTGTCGCCCAACGCGGACTACCGCGGATACTGGGAGCAGCGCGGCTACTCGACCCTGGGCGATCTCGACAAGAGCTCCTTCTCACTGTCGGGGCCGTGATCGGCGCACGTCCGCTCCGTGATGACTGACGATCCGTGGGAAGGGGACGCGATGGGCGCGAAGCGCACCTGGTGGCTGGTGGCTGGTCTGCTGGCAGCGTCGGCGGTCCTGTACGCGGCGCTGTACGCCGCGTTCCTCGACCGGGGCGCCGACATCGCCTTCTACACCCTGCTCGACATCGCGTTCATCCCGATCAGCGCGCTCATCCTGACGCTGCTGATCGGCCGACTGCTGGAGCAGCGGGAGAAAGCGGCGCTTCTCAACAAGCTCAACATGGTGATCGGAGCGTTCTTCGGAGAGACGGGCCGTGACCTCATCGACCGGCTCGTGGAGTTCGACACCGACGTCGCGGGCATCAGTGCGCAGATGCGCTTCACAGGGGCGTGGTCCGCAGCCGACTTCGAGGAGGCGCGCCGCCGGCTCGTGGGTCACGAGCATGCGATCAGCCTGCAGGGGCGCGACTTGGAGCCGCTGCGCGACTACCTGATCGGACAGCGCGCGTTCCTCCTGCGCCTGCTGGAGAACCAGACCCTGCTCGAGCACGCCGCGTTCACCGACATGCTGTGGGCGGTATTCCACCTCACCGACGAACTGGCGGCGCGTCAGAACCTCTCGGCGATGCCACCCGCGGACCTTCGCCACGTGGAGCTCGACATGGCGCGGGCATACGGGCGCCTGCTCGCCGAGTGGCTCCGCTACGTCCAGCACCTGGGCGACAAGTATCCGTACCTGTTCTCGTTCGCGGTGCGGACGAACCCGTTCGACCCGGAGGCGGATATCGAGGTCACGGGATGACCCAGCCGCGCGCGAGTCGTGCGCGGCCGCGAGTCGGGGACGGCGCGTGTCGTGCGCGGTCGCGAGTCGGGGGTGGAGCGACCAAGGCGCTACCGGCCGGCAGGCATCACGTAGAGGACGACCGCGAGGAAGTGACAGATGCTGCCGGCCAGGACGAAGATGTGCCAGATCATGTGGAAGTACGGCACCTTCTTGACCGCGTAGAAGACCGTCCCGAACGTATAGGCGAGGCCGCCCGCGATGAGAAGGCCGACAGCGCCCGCGGGCAGGTGCTGGCCCAGCGGCCGCATCATCACGACGGCCAGCCAGCCCAATGCGAGATAGAGCGCGAGGCCCAACCACGCGGGGCGGCGGCGCCACAGCGACTCGACGAGGATCCCGGCGATCGCGATGCACCACACCACCGCGAACAGCAGCAGTCCTCCGTCATTGCGGAGGGTCACCAGTGTGAACGGGGTGTAGGTGCCGGCGATCAGCAGGTAGATCGAGCCGTGGTCGATCACCTTGAACACCCGGCGCGCCTTCTCCAGCACGATCGAGTGGTACAGGGTCGATGCGCTGTAGAGCATCACGAGGCTGATCCCGTACACCAGCGCGGATGCCAGGTGCCAGGAATCGCGGCTCTGCGCGGCGAACACGAGCAACATCGTGAGACCGGAGATCGACAGGGCGACACCCAGCCCGTGGGTCACGCCGTTCGCTATGACCTCGCCGACGCGATATGCCGGCTGAGGCGTGTCGATGAGCAGGCCGTCGCCGGCCGGGTCGTTCGCGCGGGCGGCCGCTTTGCGCGCCGCCTTGGCCGCCACTCGCTCCGTCTTCGCGCGACGCCGGGTCTCGACGCGTGCCGCCTTCTCCACCGCAGTGCGGATCATGTCACTCGCTTCTCGTGGGAGGGGCCGCGGTCATCAGGTGGCACGTCCAGCACTGGCCCGAGAAATGACCGGCGGGAGCGGTGTGCTCGGGTGATATGGGCGGGATGAACAGGTGCGCCGCCCCCCATAGGAGGAGCAGGGACGCCAGCGTCCCGACGACGCCGATCCCGACCTTCGCGACAGTCGAGCGGGGGCCGCTCGGCTCTTCTTCACCTTCGACTCGCACATCCGCAGGATCCATCGTTCCCCCTTCTAAGCCGCGAGCATGATCATGCTAGCACGGCCGAGGCGCGTCCTCGGTTCCAGGGTGGGCACGGCCGAGGAGGGGCACGTATGCTGCCGGTGGAGGTGGCCGATGACCGAGAAGATCGTTCGCGCTCGTGCCAAGGTCCAAGGGCGGGTCCAAGGCGTGTGGTTCCGCCGGAGCACAGCCGACTTCGCGCGGGGCCGAGGCGTCGCCGGCTGGGTGCGCAACCTGCCGGACGGCTCGGTTGAGGCGGTCGTGGAGGGGTCGTCGACCGCCGTGGACGCCGTGCTCGACTACGTGAGGGTGGGGCCCCCACGCGCCGAGGTCACCGCCGTCGCCGTCGTGTGGGAGGCGCCGGTCGGCGAGACCGGCTTCGAGATACGAGACTGAAGGGTCGGCCGCGCCCTACTTCTGCGCTGCGACCATCTTGTCGAAGAACGCCGAGGCGCCGTCGTTGGCCTTCTGGTGCGCAGCCGCGGACTCGGTGACCTTGTTGGTCGCCGCGTCCAAGGCGCTGAGGATCTCGTTAAGCGACGCCGATGACTTCTTGTCGCGGATCGCCGTGTACATGCGCTCCATCTCGGAGTACAGCCCGCCGTTCGCGTCCGCGAGTGCGACCTTCGCGGCGATGGCGGCGATCTCGAGGTCGGCGTACTTCTTGAAGGCGGCGTCCACCTCGAACGTCTTCACCTTGGCGATGGCCTTGGAAGCGGTCTCGAGTTCCGTCTTCTGCGCGGCGAGCTCGCCTCTCATGCGGGCGAGGACATCGAGGGCCTGGACCGCACCGCCGGCCGTCGTCTCGACGCTGCGGAGCTCGTCGTTGAGCGCACCGACCTTCACCAGGCTGTCCTGGTACTTCTTCAGGTGCGTGTTCGCCTCGGCGATGGCCTTGTTGGCGTCCTCGTTCGGGTTCTTCAGTAGGCCGCAGCCGGCCGTGCCCGACGTCACGAACGCGAGCGAGAGGGCGAGGGCGACGATGGCGATCCTTCTCATGGGGATCCTTCCGATCCGGTCCGTTCCGCCGCATGATACACCATGGCCGACGGGGGGGCTGACGCGTCACAGGTCGCGTCCGAAGGCCACGACCTCGGGGTTCGCGACCTCCCGGTAGACCGGTATGCGCATGAACCCCTCCGCCTCGTACAGTGCGATCGCCCCGGTGAACCGCTGCGACGTCATGAGCAGCAGCCTGCGATACCCGAGGGAGCGGGCCTCCTCCATCGCCGCGTGGAGGAGCGCGCGCGCGACCCCGCGCCTTCGCGAGTCGGGCCGGACGAACACGCGCCTCAACTCGGCGGCCCCGTCCCCCCGGTCCCGGATGACCGCCGTGCCGTCGGGGTGGCCGTCGACCGTGGCGAGGAAGGCCGCTCCGCGTGGCGCGCCGTACCACTCGTCGAACCGCGCCAGTTCCTCCGCATAGATGGCGCGGTCGATACCACCGAACTCGTCCGAGAAGTAGTCCAGCAGCTCGTCGACCAGGGCCCGGACCTGGGCTCTCTGGGCCGGGCCGGTCGCGACCGTCACCGCGACGACGTTCTTGGGCCGGCCCTTGGTCTGCACCACGATGACCCCCGCAAGCGCAATCGCGCCGCCCAACAGCGTGACGGATCCGGGCACGACGCCCTGCCACACCCAGGCGACCAGCGTGGCCAGCACCGGCTGGGCGTACAGGAAGCTCGCGGTGGTCGAGGCGGGCATTCGCGCCAGCGCATAGCTCCATAGCACGTACGCAAGCGCTCCGGGGAACACGCCGAGGAACACGACGGTCCAGTTCGCCCACGCGGGAGCCAGGGGCGCCTGGCGCAGCAGTCCGGGGAGGAACACGAGCATGGGGATGGTCCCCAGCCAGATCACGTAGCTGGTGAACTCCAGCGACGAGTAGCGGCGCAGAGGCCGCTTCGACAGCACGAAGTAGAAGGCGGTCGACACCGCCGCGAGCAGGACGAGCAGCGCCATCGGCTGCAGCGCGAAGCCGCCCTTCCCCTCGCCGAGGCTGATCGCGGCGACGCCGCTGAAGGCGAGCCCCACGCCCGCCCAGCCCCATCGGTTGAGGCGCTCGTGGAGGAAGGCAACGGCCAGGAGGGCGGTCCAGATCGGTCCGGATGAGATGATCAGGGCCGCGGCGCCGGCGGACACCCGGGTCTCGCCGAACGTGAACGCCAGGTGATAGACCGTGATGCCCGCGAGGGCGGCGGCCGCGAGCCGCGGCAGATCGGAGAGCAGGGGCAGCCTCTGGCGACGCGCGAGCGCGACCACGCCCATCGTGGCGGACGCCACGAGGAAGCGGAACAGGGCCATCTGCCCGGCTCCGTAGCCGCCCTTGGTCACGACCTGCGAGACGCCCGCGAACGCGCTCGACCACACGAGCAGGGTCGCGATGGCCGCGAGCACGGCCTTGCTGTCGGGGCGATGGGTCATGCCGTGGCGGGTCCCTCCCGATTGCGCGCGGCTGGCCTCACGGGCCGAGCCGCGCACGGACCGCGTTGCTGTCCAAGCTCCCTCAGCGCGTCGGAGGCGACCCAGCGGGCCGCCCGCGACTCACTCTCGCGCAACCGCGTCGCCACCGCAACCGCCGCGGCGCTGAGGTCACGTAGGGCGGCGGCTCGTCCGCATCGTCGGCAGGCGGCGGCCTACTCCATCTTCAACCGGGAGACGCCGACCGTGAGGAACAGCGCGGCCATCCCCACGAGCGCGATGGAGGGCAGGATCGCTTGACCGGTCCCCTGCGCCCGCACCACCACGTCCGTCAGTCCCCGCATCGCCCAGCCCGTGGGGGTGAGCATAGCGACCACGCGCATGGTGGGGTTGACGATATCGAGCGGCCAGTAGGCCCCACCGAGCATGGCCAGCGCGGTGGCCAGGATCGCGGTAGCGGCTGAGAGCTGGCCGCGAGTGCGCACCAGCGTCGAGGCCATCACGCCCAGGCCGGTGGCGGCCAGAGCATAGGTCGCCAGTATGAGAACGACGCCGAGGGGGTCGTCGCCCCATGGCACGCGGAACAGGCCGACTCCCAGGCCGACCATGACCAGCGCCTCGAAGGCGACGGTGGCATAGATGCCGAGCACCTTGCCGATGATGAGGACGGCCTTGCTCGTCGGGGTCGTCAGCAGCCGAGGCAGGGTTCCCTGTTCCCTCTCCTCGAGGAACCCGCCCGCACTGCCGAGCCCCATGAACAACATGAACGCGAGCGTGAACCCGAGCGAGTACTGCTGGAAGCCGCTGGCCTGCTGGGCCGCTCCACGCACCTTGGATGCCTTCACCATCTCGTCGCTGACCGACAGCGGAGGATCCGGCGCCCATAGGCGGTCGGCGTAGGTATAGATGGCGTCCGGTCTCGGCTGAGCGGCCGCGACGCCCGTCCTTCTCTCGGCGTCGCGATAGGCCGCGCGCACGATGCGGATGACCTGGGCGGTGGCGGCCACGCGCTGGACCCTGCCTCGGATCGCCTGCGAAACCACGAGTGCGGCGTTGGAACGGGGATCCTGCACGACGGTCACCGTGGTATCCACGCCGGCGAGCACGTCGTCGCCGAAGCCCGCCGGCACGATGAGCGCGCCCGCGACCTCGCCCGTCGCTGTCATGCGGCGCGCCTCGTTCTCGCCGACGCGGCGCAGATTCCAGGTCGCCTCGGGCAGCGCCGCCACGATCTCTCGCGAGTAGGCCGAGCCGTCGAGGTCGGCGACCGCGACGGAGCTCTTGCGCTCACCGCCACCCATCATCGTCCCGAACAGGAACGTCAGCATCAGCGGGAGAATGATCAGCGTCGCCAGCCCGGTCCGGTCCTTGAGGACCTGGACCAGGTTGAGCCAAGCGAGGTTGAGTATCTTGCTCATCGCGCCACTCACTCCCACCGCAGGCGCCACGCGCCGATCGCGAGGAACGCTGCGCCCATCAGCGCCAGGGCGCCCGCGTTCGGCAGGATATCGAACGCCGTGCCCCCGCGCATGGTGGACAGCATGCCGTCGATCGCCCAACCGTTGACCGTGAGGTAGTGGAGCGGCTGCAGCCAGACCGGGAACTGCGCGACCGGGAAGAACGAACCGCCGAGCGCCGCCATCGCCTGGATGAGCACCTGGTCGATCCCGGAGACCGGCCTCACCGTCTTGGCGACGGACGCGATGAACAGCGCCATACCGGTGGCGGCGATCACGGTCGGGACCGCGACAAGGAAGACGGCGAACGGATCGCCCCACTTCACGCCGAGGGCGCTCGTGAACCCGTAGAGCACCGTGAATTGCCCAAGACCTATGAGCAGGACGCCGAACGCCTTGCCACCGACGATGTCGGTCCGCGTCGCATGGGTCATCAGCATGCGGGGAAGTGTCCAGTCGTCGCGTTCGCGGATAAGGGAGAAGGCGCCGAACATCGCCCCGAACGTGATGAACATGACGGACATAGCACCCGCGTAGTAGGAGAGCATGGAGATGTCGTTGCCGCGGACGGCGCGGGAGACGACCGACGCGATGAAGCCGGGGTCGTTCACACCGATCCTGACGGCATAGCACGCACTGGTGCGGGCCGAGATCGATGCCGCCGAGACGTGCGTGGATACGGCCTCTGCGACACTGCGGAACACGCTCCCAGTGATCTGGCGGCCCGGATCCGTGAAGACGGTGATCCGCACGGGCTTTCCGGTGTCGATCCGCCTGCTGAACTCCGGCGGCACGACGAGCGCTCCCGCGAGGTCACCGCGCTCGACCGCCGCGCGCGCTTCGGACTCGCTGCGCAGCCGCGTGGCGAGGAACAGCTTGGTGAGCTCGGCGTCTTCGAAGAACCCCTTGGTGACGTCTCTCCCCATGCGGCCGCGGTCGAGGTCGACGATCGCGACCGGGATCTTCTCGATGTTGGCAGCGAGGTTCCCAAGCGCCGAGCCGAGGATGACGATCAGCAGCATCGGCATCGCGAGCAGGACACCGAGCGCGGCCCGGTCCCTGATGGTGACGGTGAGGTCCTTGACCCCGATGTGGAACCAGCGCATCGGTTCCCCTAGTCGCGCAACGACTTGCCGGTCAGGTGCAGAAAGACGCTCTCGAGGTTGGGTTCGCGCACGTCCAGCGACATGACCTTGACGCCGAACCCGGTCAGCACCGTGACGACCGACGCGATGACGGCCCCGGAATCGTGCGACAGGATCTCGATCGTCGTACCGGCGGCGTCCGCGAGGGTCGCCTCGGCACCTGCGCCCTCGGACGGCTCTGCGGCGACGTCTTGCTGACCCGCGCTCGAGGCGCCGTCGACGTCGGGCAGCGCTCGCAAGGCGTCGAGCACGCCGTCCGGCACGTCACTGACGCGGGCCGAGATGACGTTCTCGCCACCGACCAGCCGCTTGAGGTCGTCGATCGTGCCGAGCGCGATGAGCGACCCATGGTCCACGATCCCGACGCGGTCGCAGAGGAACTCGACCTCTTCCATGTAGTGAGAGGTGTAGATCACTGTCATGCCGCGACGGTTGAGCTCCTTCACCGTCTCGAGGATGTGGTTGCGGCTCTGCGGGTCGATGCCGACGGTCGGCTCGTCCATGATCAGGACGCGGGGGTGGTGCATGATGCCGGCCGCGATGTTGATCCGGCGCTTCATGCCGCCGGAGTACTTCTCGATGGCCTCCCTGGCCCTGTCGGCCAGGCCGGCCAGCGCGAGCGCTTCCGCGACACGCTCCTCGAGCAGGCTTCCTGACAGGCCGTACATGCGTCCCCAGAAGCGGAGGTTCTCCAGCGCCGTGAGGGTGGGGTAGAGCGCGATGTCTTGCGGGACGACCCCGAGGGCGCGTTTCACGGCCATCGGGTCTCTGAGAACGGAGAAGCCCTCCACTACCACGTCGCCCGACGTCGGAGTGAGCAGGCATCTGATCATGGAGATGGCCGTGGTCTTGCCGGCACCGTTGGGACCGAGCAGTCCGAAGACCTCGCCCTCGCGGATGGCGAACGAGACGCCGTCGACCGCCGCCACCTCGCCGAAGCGCTTCACGAGGTCGGTGACGGTGATGATGTCGGGCGTGTCGCTCACGGCAGAGCCTCCATCTTGTCCAGCAGGGCGAACAGCGCCTCGCGCACCTGCTCGAGAAGGTCAAGGCGAGCCAGCAGGCTGTCCGCGGGTTGGACGTGGGCCGAAGCGACCAGGTCCGAGCCGCACGTGTCGGCGAGGCCGCGGATGGAGTCCTGGGTCCACTCCAAGTGGAACTGCATCCCGACCGCTCGCCCGTCGGGCGTGGCGAACGCCTGGCTGGGGCACGCCTCCGAAACGGCCGCGATCAGGATGCCTTTCGGCGGCGCGAAGACGTCGCGGTGCCAATGTCCGGCCATGAAGGTCTCCGGCCAAGCGCCGAACACGGGGTGCGCCTCGCCCGCCGAGGTGAGTGACACGGGGAACCAGCCGATCTCGGACTCCTCACCGCGAAAGACGCCCCCGCCGAGGGAGGTCGCCAACAGCTGGGCACCCAGACACACGCCGAGGACGAGCTTGCCGTCTCCCACCGCGCGCGCGATGAGCTCCTTCTCAGGCGTCAGCCAATGGTGTTCGGCCGTGTCGTTCGCGCCCATCGGGCCGCCCAGGACGACGAGCATGTCGAACGCCGCGAGGGCCGGCAGCACGTCGCGGCCCATCAGCGTCTCGACCACCGTGTGCCCGCGCTCGACCGCCCACGTGGCGATGGTCCCGGGGCCCTCGAAGGGGACGTGCTGGAGACAAGCTATGCGCACTCTCGTGTCCTTTCTCGCCGCCGCCCGCACGCACGATTGTAACCACGCGCGCGAGCAGCGCGAACGTGATCAGGGCACCGGGGAGACCGGCTCGTCGTCGGCCGTCAGCGTCGGGCGAGATCCGGCGGCCCGCACCCACGGGAGCCGATCGACCGCCCGCGCTTCGGGCAAGCTCAGCAGGGCGACGACCGAGAGGATGAGGCCGCCGCCGATGAGCACGGGTTGGACCCCGAACGCCACGGCCAGAGATGGAGCAGCTGCTAGAGGGAGCAGCTCACCCGCCTGCCGGTGCATCTGCGCGGCGCCGACCGCCCGGCCCACCATGTGGTCCGGCGAGTTGCTCTGGATGAGCACCTTGAGCAAGACGTCGGCGACGCCGATGACCACGCCCCAGACCAGGGCGCCGAGAGCCACGATGAACAGGCTCCTCGTGCCGACGTACAGCATGGCGCCCAGCCCGACGAGCGACGATACGGCCGCGAGCCCCCGGGCGGAGACGGCGCCCTCGGGCAGCCTCGAGAACAGCCACGCCCCGGCCACCAGCCCGAGGCCGAACAGCGTGTTCATGTAGCCGATCGTCTCGACGCCGGTGCCCAGCACGTCGCGGTAGAACAGCGGCTCGAGGGCGCCGAACGCCCCGAAGCCGAGCCAGATCGCCGTGCCCAGCAGGATCGCGTAGCGCAGGGCGCGGTTCCCGTACACGAAGCGCAGGCCGTCGCGCAGTTCCGTGGCCGCGCTGGTCTTCTCTCGGGGGGACAGGTGGTCGCGACGCAGATGCACGCCCCACACGAGGAATACGGCGGCCAGCGACGTGGCAGCGTCGAAGATGAAGATGGAATCGATGGAGATGAGTTTGGCCAGCACAGCTCCGATCGCTGGGCCGATGACGAAGGACAGCGAGCCGGCGCCCTCGATCCACGCGTTGACCCGATCCAGCCCCGTGTCTCCGTCGAGCAGGAACGGCGCAAACGACGCGGACGCCGTCATCACCGGGGATCCGAAGAAGCCCAGCAGGGCCGCCAGAGCGGTCATCTGCAGCATGGTGGTGGGAAGAAGGAACGCCAGAGCGGTCGGCACGAAGAACAGCTCGGCCACCGCCAGCACCCGCCGGGGATCGTAGCGATCTACGAGCACGCCTGACACGAGGGTGCCGAGGATGCCGCTGATCGCCAGCGACGCCATGAGCAATGCGAGCTGGGCGGGCGTCGCGTGCAGCTCGTAGGCGGCTTTGCCCCACACCCCCACGAAGAACGCGGCCTCGCCGCCCATGCGGGATATGAAGCGCGCGGCCACCACTCTCATGACGTCGCGGTTGCGCAGCATGCCGCTCACCCGGCGGTGTCGGAGGGCGCTTCGGGCTCGTACTCGTCCGAGTGGTACGGCACGTCCGCGATGATGACCCCGGGTTCGGCGAACAGCATGTTCTTGATCCAGAACGAGGTCTGCTCATGCAAGACGACATCGTGCGCGCTCTCCGGGACGTACTCGGGCACGATCACCGTGACCACGTGATCGTGATCGGGCTTTGGGATCGCGCGCACGAAGTCCCGGATCGGCTCGACGATCTCGCGGAATGGCGACTCGAGCACGGTGAGCTCGATGCCGAAGTCGTAGCGCTCCCAATCCTTCCGCATCCGCTCCGCGTCGGTGCCGACCACGTCGACGAACACCGCCTCGAGCTTGTCGGCCCGAAGCGTGCGCGCGTACTGTAGCGCGCGCACGAGCTTGCGATCGATGGTGCTGACCAACAGGACCACATGGTTGTGCATGGGGTTCACAGAGCGATAGTCGAACTCGGCGGCCTCCTCGGGCGGGATGGCGAGGCGCACAGCGACCGCGCGATAGTGCCGGCTCACCCACCACAGGTAGGCCACGGTAAGCGGGATGAGCAGGATCACGATCCATGCGCCCGCCGCGAACTTCGCCACGCCGATGACGAGCAGGACGACGAAAGTAGCCACGGCGCCCACGCCGTTGACCACGATGCTCCAGTGCCATCCCGGCTCGCGGCACTTCCACCAGTGCACGACCATGCCCGACTGCGACAGGGTGAACGACGTGAAGACACCCACCGCGTACAGGGGGATGAGCCGATGGGTGTCGCCCGCGAAGACCACGAGCAGCAGGATGGACACCGCCGTGAGAAGCAGCATGCCGTTGCTGTAGACGAGCCGGCTGCCGCGCTCCTTGAGCTGCTTGGGCAGGAAGCCATCGGCGGCCATGATCGAGCCCAGGCGCGGGAAGTCGGCGAAGCTGGTGTTCGCCGCGAGAACGAGGATGGCCGCCGTGGCCGCTTGGAGCAGGTAGTAGAGCATGCCGGTGCCGAACGTACCGCGCGCGATCTGGCTGACGACTGTCTCGCCCGTCTCGACCGGCGTCACCCCGGTGACGGTCGCGAGGAAGCTCGTCCCAAGGAACATGAACAGCAGGAGGCCAGCCATCCAAGCCAGCGTCTTGCGAGCGTTGTGGGCCTCGGGCTGGCGGAATGCCTGGACGCCGTTGGCGATGGCCTCGATGCCCGTCATGGCAGTGCAACCCGAAGCGAACGCCTTCAGCAGGATGAACAGGGTGAGGTCGCTTGAGGCCTGCACCGCGATGTGGCGCACCGCCACGACGTCGCCCATGAAGTAGCGCGCGACGCCGACGATGATGAGTGCGCCGAGCAGGATGACGAACACGTACGTCGGGCCGGCGAACAGCACACCTGACTCCTTCACGCCGCGCAGGTTGGCCACCACGAGCACGACGACGAAAGCGACGGCTATGTGGACCCGCCACGGCGCGAGAACGGGCAGGGCGGACGTGACCGCGGCCGTGCCGGCCGAGACGGACACCGCGACGGTCAGGATGTAGTCGATCAGAAGCGAGGCGCCGGCCACGAGACCCGGGAACGTGCCCAAGTTGTGCTTGGCGACGATGTAGGCTCCCCCTCCGTTGGGGTACGCCTTGATGGTCTGCCGATATGACGTCGCCACGATGACCAGCAGTAGACCGATCCCCATACTGATGGGCAGAGCCAACTTCAGCGGCGCCGACCCGGCGATGACGAGCGCTAGGAGGATCTCCTCCGTGGCGTAAGCCACCGACGAGAGGGCGTCGGACGAGAACGTCGCAAGAGCGACGATGTTCGATAGACGCTGGTGCGCGGCCTCCGCGGTACTGAGCGGACGGCCGAGCAGGAACTGCTTGATCCGGCTTGGCATGAGCGCATTGTATCGTGGCGGGACGCGACGGGGCGCGGGCAAGTGGGTGGTCATCGCGGTGGTCGGCGGAATCGGGCTGTTGGGCAGGACATCAAGACGAGGCAGTACGGCTGGCCGCTCGGGATGCCCCTGATCCGCAAGCTCGAGCCGGGTCTGTGGGAGGGCCGCTCGCACATCCCGAGCGGGATCGCGCGGGTGATCTTCGCGGTGGAAGGCGAGTCCATGGTCCTGCTCCATGGGTTCATCAAGAAGTCACAGCGCACGCCCGCCGCGGACTTGCAGACGGCGCGGCAGCGACTCGCGCAACTGCGGAAAGGGTGAGCACGATGGTCAACAAGCATGTGGGTAGCGACTTCGACGACTTCCTGCGCGGTGAGGGTCTGCTCGACGATGCGGAGGCGGTCGCCACCAAGCGCGTGATCGCCTTCCAGATCGCGCAGGAGATGGAGCGCGGACACATCGCCAAGGCGGATCTCGCGCGTAGGATGAAGACCAGCCGGCCCGCGGTCGAGCTTCTGCTCGATCCCGCAACCCATCGGTGACGCTGTCGACGCTGGAGCGGGCGGCGAGGCCCGTCGGCAAGAGGCTCCAAGTACAACTGACGGCATAGTGACGGCAGTCCGAACAAGCGCTTCAACACCGACAAGGCGCCCGGTGAGGTAGTGTCTGGTCGGAGGCGTGATCGCGGCGCCTTGCGGGTCACGCGCAACACTAGGCGCCCACCCAGGAGAGCGATTCCGAGGGTCGGATGAAGTCATAGTCATCACGGCGCCAACAGCGGGCTCGGTCTCGGGCTCGTTCGAGCGCTGTCCGCGTCGGGCGCGCGCGTTGCCGGTCTCGACCTGTCCGTCGAGAATCTGCCGCGCGATTCAGCATTCGTATGCGACGTCACTGATCCCATGCAGGTCCGGGACACTGTGGCGAGCATCATCGATCAGTGGGGCCGGATCGACATCCTCGTGAACAACGCGTGCCTCGCCGTGTTCGCGCCCTTCGAGGAGAAGGACCTTGCCGATACACGTCGCGAGTTCGAGGTCAATTACTTCGGCTACCTCAATATGATCTTGGCGGTCCTGCCTGACATGAAGGCACGTGGCGCCGGGATCATCCACAACGTCAGTTCCACCGTGGGGTCCTCTGGCTTTGCCGGGATCTACGGCTACGCCTCGACCAAGGGGGCCATTGACGCGCTCTCGCGCACGTTGGCGATCGAGCTCGGCCCTTACGGCATCACCGTCAACATCGTCCAGCCGCCGCTGATGCGGACACCTTCCGCCCGGCCGCTCGGTGTGCCGGCGCAACTCATGGCAGATCCCGACGCCGTGGCGGCCAGGCTCGCTCGCAGGATCGGTTCCCGCAAGACCGTCGTCACGCCGGGAATCGGCGAAGCGCTGGGAGCGTTCGTGGCTCGCTTGATCCCGGGCCCGATGGGCCGCCTGTTGAGCGAGCGTGCCGCCGCGGCTCGGAGCGCAGGGGAGCAGCCTGCGGAGGGTGGCATGTGATTTCAAGTGCGAACTGCACCACTGAGGCTAACGCCGCCGCGAGGATCGCATTGCTGCCAGGCGGCTGACTCCTGCGACTTGAGCATCTAGGCATGAGCAGTGTCTCGGGCCTTCGCCCCGGGTCTCGTGCACAACTGCTCGCTCAATCGCAACCAAGGCACGGCGTAGTTGACGAGGCCCGTGATAGAGTCCTCTGAGAGCGTGAGTGCGTCTGCGCATTCTCACACGTTTGTCAGTGCTCTCGCGCGCGTTCGTTGGAAGACGCATCGAGCTTGGCCGCCTTGGGGGCGCTGCCCCGATAGGGAAGGGGATTCCATGAAGCAGGGCAGATGGGTGGGTCTTGCGGTCGCGATTCTCTTGGTCAGTCTGCTCACGGGGTGCGTCGAAAGTGACACGCCTCCCAGTTCGGCGGAAGCCCCGATAGGGACGGTTGCTCTTAGCACCACGATCACCGCCGCTGATTCCCCTTCCCAGACACTGACTGAGTACGGGCTCTTCTACTCAACGAACAGGGATGACATCCTTGCCATCAACGGGGCCGGCTCCCTATCGAGAGTCACCGACTTCGTTCTGCATAGCGGAGTGGCGAGTGTCACCGTGCCTGCGAACATGCCAGTGACCGCCAACCAAAGTGAAACGCTCGGAGTCTCACTTTCGGGCCTCCCTCCCGCAACGACCTAGGTCGTGTCCGAAAAGTTCTGTAAGTAGCGTGGCCGCCTGAAGTGACGAAGGTGGCCACCGCCCTCCAAGATGGTTGGTGTTCGAGGCCGACTACCAAGGAGAAGGCGATGACCAAGAGAAACGCTACGACCCAGCCGAC
>JANYAK010000060.1 GCA_025361335.1 Coriobacteriia bacterium | reverse complement strand
TGCAAGGCAAGCTCTACAAGCTCAACGCCCGCAAGAACCCGAGATGGAAAGAGGAGGTGGAGGCACCCGAGCTCGAGTACATTGATTCTGAGGCAGCGAATCAGGTCCTCGAGTACCTTTCATTATGAGGCACTACGGCCTTGGCTCCGGAGTTCACGACGAGCGATAGGCGGGTGCATTCCCGCTCGCGGTATCATCTGGGCGGCGCGGGGCGGCATGGGCGGCGCGAGCAAGGGGAGGGAGCGGCCACAGTGCCCGACATGAATGATGGAAGGCGGTCGGCGCTGCACGCGCTCCGGTTCTGGGTCCTCGCGCGCCCGGTGTTCCGCTCGGTCGACTGGTACGCGAGCTACACCGCGGCCGGCGGCGCCCGTCGCCGCCGCACGGACTGGCGCGACCACGGCGAGCGCCTGGCCGAGCTCGACCGGCGGCGTCGCTCGCTGCAGTCGGAGTTGGCGACGCTGGCCGCAACGCACGGTTCGGCGTGCGCCGCGTGCAAGGGGGGCTGCTGCCGGGATGAGCGTTTCCGGGACTCCATCGTCGACCGTGTGCTTCAGAATCAGTCGCAGCCGAACCCCGAGCCGCGCAGTCTGCGATCCAAGACGCGGGAGCGATGGACCGACTACCCGCCCCTGCGGACGCCGGCGGCTACCTTGGAGGCCTCCGCCGACTACTGCCCTCACTGCACGCCGCAGGGGTGCGCGCTCGCGCCCGAGGACCGGCCGACGCAGTGCCTCGCCTACATGTGCCGCGCCAGCATCACGCCGCTCTCCACCGACGAGTGCCGCAGGGGCATCCGGGCGCTCAAGGACCTCATGCGCGTCATGATCGAGACGGCGCACCTCCCCCGGGGCGCCGCTCGGCCCCCCAAGGACGCCACTCGGACCGTCAAGGACGCCGCTCGGCTTCCCTAGAACGCCGTCCGGCTTCCCTAGCGGACGATCTTGGTGATGGGCATCTCCAGGATGTCCTCCGCGCCGGCCGCCTTGAGAGACGGGATCAGGATGTTCACCGTCGACTTGTCGGCGACGGTCGTGATCTCGTAGTCGTCCGATCCGTACAGTTGGCTGACCGTGGGACGCTTCATGGCGGGGAGTTGGGCGATCACGGCCTCGAGGCGACCCTGGGGGACGTTCATCGACAGCAGCACACGGCCGCGCGCCTCGATGACCCCCAAAAGCAGGGTGCGCACTTCCTCGATGGCCCTGCGCTTCACCGGGTCCGCCCACGAAGCCTTGTTGGCCAGCAGCCGAGTCGTCGACTCGAGGACCACGTCGATGATCTTGAGGCCGTTGCGCCGCAGGGTCGAGCCGGTCTCGGTGAGGTCGACCAGCGCGTCCATCAACTCCGGGACCTTGGCCTCGGTCGCGCCGTAGGAGTAGTGGACCTCGACCGGGATGCCGAGGCCGGCGAAATACGCCGCCGTGACCTTGGGGAACTCGGTCGAGATGCGGCTGCCAGGTACGATGTCGCGCGCCGAGGTCGCGGGCGAGTCGTCCGGGACGGCCAGCACCATCTTGACCACCCCCGCACCGGTCTTGGCGTAGGGCAGCTCGGCCACCTCGACGACATCGGCTCCCGACTCGGTCACCCAGTCGTGGCCGGAGATGCCGAGATCGAAGTGGCCGTCGGCCACGTACAGCGGGATCTCCTGGGGCCGAAGGACCTTCACGCGCGCTATGCGGGGATCGTCGATGGTGGGGTTGTAGGCGCGGCTGGACTTCTTGACCTCGAGGTCGGCTTGGGAGAACAGGAGAAGCGTCTGCTCCTCGAGACTCCCCTTCGGCAGTGCGAGCGAGAGCATGGCGCCTCCTCTGGCGGGCGTGGCCTACCTGGACTCTGAGACATCACTCTAGAATAGTAAAGCGATGGAGTGCGATGACCGCGAGCCGCTTCCGGCGACCGTGTCAGTACGCGACGGCCACGACCTGGCGCGCGTACCGGTCCGTCTCGGCGCACTTGAGCAGCAGCGCGGCCAGGTCGCCGCGCGCGATCCGCGTCCCGCCGGGCACGACAGGGCCCTCGACGACGCGATAGTGGCCGGTCCGCGAACGGTTCGACAGCGCCGCGGCGCGTACGATCGTCCAATCGAGGTCGGAGAGAATGACGTCGCCCTCCATGTCCTCCATCGCCGCGTAGTCCCGGCGCAGGCGCGGAAGCATCAGCAGCGCCTGGTACCGCAGCGGGAGTTCGCGCTTATGGCCACCCATGCCGGCGGCGGACGCCACCACGAGCCGGTCGATACCCTGCGCGGTCATCACTCGCACGAGGTTCGCCGTGCCGTCGGCGTAGATCCGTGGCGCTTCGCCGCGCCCCGGCGCGAGCACCGAGATCACGGCATCCTGACCTTCGACCGCGCGCGCGAGGGCGGTCGGGTCGGCGACGTCCCCCGCGACCACGCGCAGGCCGTCCCGCGCGGCGGACGCGTCCGCCGCGTCGCGGACGAACGCGGTCACGTCGTGGCCGTGGCCGAGCGCCTGCTCGACCACGTGGACGCCGGTGCGCCCGGAAGCGCCGACGACGAGGAGCCTCAAAACGATCACCGTCCCGCCCCCGTCACGCGTCCTACCCCTCCGCCAACTCGGCCTTCATGGCCGCGATTGCGTCGCGGTAGCGCGGCATCGACGTCCCGAGGACCTGAGTCGCCAGGATGGCGGCGTTCTTCGCGCCGTTGATCGCCACGCATGCGACAGGGACGCCCGACGGCATCTGCACCATCGAAAGCAGGGAGTCGAGGCCGCCGAGGTCGGACGTCTTCATGGGCACCGCGACCACCGGGAGCGTGGTGTAGGCCGCGACAACACCTCCGAGGTGCGCGGCCTTGCCCGCGGCCGCGATGATGACGCGAAGGCCGCGGTCGGCTGCGCCCGACGCCCAGTCGTGCACCTTCTCCGGCTGACGATGCGCCGAGGCGACGACCACCTCGTAGGGCACGCCGAGCGTGTCGAGCATGGCGGTGCATTCCTCCATGACCGCCATGTCGGAACGGCTCCCCATGATGATGCCGACGAGCGGGCCCTGTCCGTCGTGCGTTGCGTCGCTCACCGCGACCCCCTCCGATGTGGTGACGGCCGCCGACGACGCCGTGGCGGCGCGCGGCACGAGCTTCCATGCGATGGACCCGACCGCGGCCAGCGCGACGAGCCAGATGACCGGTGCGGGCAGTCCGAGTGACGACGCGATCAGGACCACGCCGAACGCGACCGCGCCTCCCGCGAAGAGCAACGCCACCAAGCGGCCGACGATCTCGCCGGCGCCGAGCCTCGGGGTCGTCACGGCCGGCCCCCCGTCGCGGGGGGCGGCGCCCCGGGTTCTGCCGAGCAGCCCGCGTCGCCGCCCTCTCCGAACAGCAACTCCCGCTCCTCGGCGGTGAGCGCCGCGCGCGCCTGGTCGCGGACCTGGTTCACGCCCACGAAGAACTCGCGCATCATCGCCACCATCAGGTAGCGCCCGCGGGGCGTGAGCGTCAGCTCCTCGTCGTCGTCGCGGTCGAACGCGCCGACCGCGCGCATGTAGGCGATCTCCATGGCCAGCCCGCGCTCGATGGACACGCCGAAGTCGCGCTCGAAGTCGCGCTTGTCGAGACGGAGGCCGAACAGCTGCATGAGGAAGCGGTACCGCATGCGCTCGTGCGGAGCGAACGTGCGGTGCGCGGAGACCGACATGCGACCGCCGCCCACGAGCCTGCCGTAGTCCCTCAGGGAGAACGTGTTCACATACAGCGCGCCGTCGAGGTACGAGAACGCACCCGACCCGATCCCGACGTACTGCTCGTAGTCGACTATGTACTCGTCGATCATCCCGCCGGCCGTCCGCGAGAACGTCCACGCGGTCGTGTGCTCGAACATCCCGTCGTGGGTGAGCCCTTCGGACAGTTGGGCGTAGAAGCGCGCCTCGCGCGCATAGTCCACGCGCCCGACGGTGCGGGACAGCTGCCTGTTCACCGCCGGCGAGGCCATCAGCGGGTAGAACGTCGTCTGGTTGCAGCCCGACTCGCGCAGCAACTCGACGTCGCGGGCCAGCATCTCGGAGGTCTGGCTCGGGAAGTTGAAGATCATGTCGACGTTCATCGAGTGGAACGCGCCCTGGATGTCGTGCAGGCGACTCACGATCTGCTCGCCCGAGCCGTACTTGTCGTAGCGGTCCATCTGCCTCAACAGGGAGTCGTCGAAGCTCTGCACGCCCACGGAGAACCGCTGGACGCGCGAGCTGAGCGCCTCGACGTACTCGGGCAGGAGGTGGTTCGGGTTCGTCTCGGAGCTGACCTCCCGGATGGAGAACAGCTCGCGCGCCAGGTCGATCGTGGCGCACAGCTCGTCGAGCATGATGGTCGGGGTCCCGCCGCCCACGTACATCGAGTCGAAGTCGTAGCCGAGGTCCGCGACCATCCGCATCTCCTGGCGCAGCCGCGTGAAGTACGGGACCGCCCGCTCCTCGGAGAACGGGAAGCGGTTGAACGAGCAGTACGGGCACAGCCGCTGGCAGAACGGGATGTGCACGTAGAGGAGGTACTTGGAGCCCGGACGCGGACCGGGCAGGGCCTCGCCGCCGAAGTGTTCGAGCGCCAGGTAGCGCTTGTTGAGCGTGTGGACGACCGGGGTGAGCAGGCGTTCGGCCAGCACGGCTTCTACGCCTCCCGAGGGGTGGCCGCAAGAGCGCGCACCGCGATGTCGCCGCGGTGGAACGCGCCGGGGAACGAGATGAGGCCCACGGCCTCGTACGCGCGGTCGCGCGCCTCGGCCATCATGGGCGCCACGGCAGTCACGTTGAGTACCCGGCCGCCTGCGGTGACCAGGGCGCCATCGGAATCCCGCACGGACGTGCCGGCATGGTAGACGGTCA
This sequence comes from Coriobacteriia bacterium, assembly GCA_025361335.1. Taxonomy (GTDB): domain Bacteria; phylum Actinomycetota; class Coriobacteriia; order Anaerosomatales; family PALSA-660; genus JANYAK01. The sequence continues at coordinate 38,199 of JANYAK010000060.1, read as the reverse complement.
CCCCGGGGAGCGCCTCGGCCTCGTGGATTCCCGAGATCACCGCGCCGGTCTCGTAGTCGCCGGGGTAACCGCCCGAGGCGATGACCACGGACACGGCGGCCTCGTCGCGCCAGGCGATCTCCACGTCCGCGAGCCGGCCCTCGGCCACGGCCAGCATGACGTCGAGCAGGTCGCTGGCCATGAGCGGCAGGATGACCTGGGTCTCCGGATCGCCGAAGCGCGCGTTGTACTCGAGCACCTTGGGGCCGTCAGCGGTGAGGATGAAGCCCCCGTACAGCACGCCTCGGTAGGCGATGCCGTCCGCCGCGAGTCCCTCGACCGTGCGAACCAGCAGATCGCGCATGACGGCCAGCGTGCTCGCGTCCACTGCGGGGACCGGCGAGTAGACACCCATCCCACCGGTGTTGGGTCCGGTGTCGCCGTCGAACGCCCGCTTGTGGTCCTGCGCGGGCACCATCGGGACCACGGTGGCACCGTCGGTGAATGCCAGCAGAGAGCACTCCTGCCCGGTGAGGTACTCCTCGATCACCACGGTCGCCCCGGCGTCCCCGAAACGCCCCGAAAGGCATTCGCGAACGGCGGACTCCGCCTCGACGAGGTGCATGGCGACGGTGACTCCCTTGCCTGCGGCGAGGCCATCAGCCTTCACCACGATGGGAGCCCCGACACGACGCAGGTATGCGAGCGCGGGCGCCAGCTCGGTGAACGCCTCGGACTCGGCCGTCGGGATGCCGTGGGCCCGCATGACCTGCTTCGCGAACTCCTTGCTGCCCTCGAGGCGGGCAGCGGCGGCGCCGGGCCCGAACACACGGATACCGGCGGCCTCCAGCGAGTCGGCGACGCCGGCCACGAGAGGGAGCTCGGGGCCGATCACGACGAGGTCGACGGCGGCGTCACGGGCGAACGCGGTGACGGCTTCCGGGGAGGCGATGTCGAGACCAGTGACAGTGCGCGCCAGCCCGGCGGTGCCGCCATTGCCCGGCGCGGCGAGGATCTCCGGAGAGCGCGGCGACTGCGCGAGCTTGTGGACGATGGCGTGCTCGCGGCCGCCGCCGCCCAGGACGAGTATGCGCAAGAGCCCTCCCGCGTCGCGATGCCGACAGCGCGCGTGGCGCGCGTGACGATTGTAGCCGAGTGCGAAGCACGTCGACCAAGCCGCGGCGAGACGGGGATGCTCTACGCCCGCGCGTCCCACCTTCGCATGATGGTCTGCTCGCGGCTCGGCCCGACGGCGATGATCGACACGGGCACCTCGGCGAGGTCCTCGAGCAGACCGATGTAGTCGCGCGCGTTCTTCGGCAGGTCCTCGAACCGACGACAGCCGGTGATGTCCTCGCGCCAGCCGGGCACCTCTTCGTAGATCGGCCTGGCGTGGTGGAAGATCGTCTGGTGACACGGCAGGTTGTTGTGGCGGTGCCCCTCGTACTCGTAGGCGACGCACACCTTGATGGTGTCCAGCTCGGAGAGTACGTCCAGCTTCGTGATGACCAGATCGGTCAGCCCGTTGACCTGGACCGCGTAGCGGATGATGACCGCGTCGTACCATCCGCAGCGTCTCCGCCGCCCCGTCGTGGTCCCGAATTCTCCGCCGACTCGCGTGAGCAACTCGCCTGTCTCATCGTTCAACTCGGTCGGGAACGGGCCGGAGCCGACTCGCGTGATGTAGGCCTTCGCGATGCCGAGCACGCGGTCGATCCGTTTGGGGCCGACACCGACGCCGGTGCACGCACCGCCGGCCGTGGGCGACGACGACGTCACGAAGGGGTAGGTCCCATGGTCGATGTCGAGCAGGGTGCCCTGCGCGCCCTCGAAGAAGACCCACTGGTCCGCCGCCAGCGCCGTGTTCACCACCGAAGAAGTGTCCGCGATGTGCGGCCGGATTCGCTCCGCGTAACCCATGTATTCCTCGGTGATCTCGTCCACCGTGTACGTGGGCAGGTCGTAGATGCGCTCCAGGATCGCGTTCTTCTCGGAGAGCGCCGCTTCCAGCTTGGCGCGGAAGATCTTCTCGTCCGTGAGGTCCTGCACCCGCAGGCCCAGGCGGGTCGACTTGTCTTGATAGGCGGGGCCGATGCCGCGTCGCGTCGTGCCTATCTCGAGGTCGCCCAGCCGCTTCTCACTCGCGCCGTCGAGATCGCGATGGTACGGCATGATGAGGTGCGCGTTGCACGAGATGAGCAGCCGGTGGGTGGAGAGGCCGTCGGCCTCGAGCTCATCCATCTCCTCGAGGAGGACCTTCGGGTCGATGACGACGCCGTTGCCGATGACCGGCGTGATGTGCGCGTACATGATCCCGCTCGGGATGAGGTGCAGCTTGAGCGTGCGGCCGCCGTGGATGATCGTGTGCCCGGCATTGTTCCCCCCTTGGAAGCGGACGACGAAGTCCATGTCGTCCGCGAGGAGATCGGTGATCTTGCCCTTGCCTTCGTCGCCCCACTGAGCGCCGACGAGAACGATTCCAGCCATCGCGCGAGAAGCCCCCCCTGGGTGATCGGCCCCGCGGACATTTCTAGCCGCTCCCGGGCCGGGCGTCCGCCTCGTCCGGGGCGGAACACCAGCGCCCGCGGGGTAGCTGGCGGGCGCAGGACGAAGTATGCCCGAGATGGGGTCCGAGCGCTACCGCCGCTTCCCGGCGGCAGAGGCCGCCAGGTACCGGCGCAGCATCGCCCGGGTGGAGCGCTCGATGCCCTCCCGGGCGCGCGCGGGCATCCGGTTCCAGTCGTCGGGATCGCGCTTGAGCAGGCCGAACCGGAAGCGCAGGTGCGCCAGCCCGAAGACCCCGTGACCGATGCTGTCCTGCCGGCAATGGAGCGCGCGCCCGAGGTTCACCAGCGCTTCGCTCGGCGTGCCCCCGCCGCCGGCCATCATGATGGCCCGCCGCAGGTACTGCGGGGCGAACACGAGCGACGCCGTCGGGTTGAAGTGGCGCGCCGGCTTCCTGGAGCCGGGCCACAACATGTCGACGCGGGCGTCGGCATCCGCGACCACCAGGGCGTCGGCCTCGGGCATGCCTTCCTCGATCGCCCACCGGGCGGTCAAGCGGCTGTGCACCGTGGGTCCTGGCACGTGCGTTCCTCTCGCAAAGCCCGGCCGCCCGGGCGTCCGGCGTCCGGCCCTGGCGTCCGGCGTCCGGCGTCCGGCGTCCGGCGCTCATGATGGTACCCCGTTGACATGACGACCGTCGCGAGTATGTTAGTGACTGATAACTAACGTCGCTCGAACCGCGCGACGATCGCCTTCCGAAGGGGAACGAAGTCCTATCGTGAGACGCGCATGGTACATACCGTTGCTCGCGCTCGCCGTGGTCTCGGCCATCGGCGCGGCGTTGTGGCTGCGCTCGTCGCTCGCGACCACCGTAGGCACGCTTGAGGTCGCCGGCGACGTCCGCTCCGAGATCCGCGTGGTCCGGGCGCCGGCGCTCACCTACCCCGTCCCCGACTTCACGGTGGGCATCCCGAAGCCGCCCTCGGCGACGCTCGCCTCGGGCGCCGGCCCCGCCGCCGCCAAGCGTGTGCCGCCCGCGGGCGCTTCCCGGCAGCCGACGGTGTCCGGCACCCTCGCCGAGGTGTACGTGTCCGAGGGCGCCAAGGTCACGACCGGCCAGGTTCTCGCGAGGCTCGACACCTCGATGCTCGACCTGGGCGTGGCGCAGGCGAGGACGGCGGCGGCCAAGGCGCACGCGGACGTCGCCGTCATGCGAGACAACCTGTCCACCCTGGCGCGCAACAGGACCAAGCTCGCCACCGCGAAGTCAAAGCTCACCAGCACGCTGGCCCAGGTGGTCGCGCAGCGGGCCCAGATCGCGGCACAACTCGCCCAACTCGAGGCCGCGGTCGCCCACATGCCTCCCGGCCCGCCCCCCACCCCCATCCCGACCGGCCCCCCCTCGCCGGCGGTGCTCATACCGAAGCTTCGGGCGGCGCTCGTCCAGATCGACACCGGGCTGGCCAAGCTCAGGAAGGGCCTCGGCACGCTCGCCACGGGCTCGAATGCGCTGTCTACCGCCCGGACGCAGGTATCGAACGCGCGTGAGGTGCTCACGATCCTCGCGGACGCGCAGGACCTCGGCGTCGGGCTGGCGCAGGCCCGCCTCGCGCAGGCGACCATGACGTCGCCCGTGTCCGGCACCGTGACGTACGCCCGGCCGCAGGGCCAGCTCGCCATGGTCGGCACGCCGGTGATGCGCATCCGCCCGGACGGCCCCCTGCTCGTTGACACGTACCTCACCGCCGACCAGCTCGCACAGGTCAGCATCGGCACGCCGGTGACCCTCACGTACGATTCCGCCCCGGGCGTCGTCGCCCGCGGCAGGATCTCCATGATCGGCACGGTCTCGACGTTCCCACCCACGGCGTTCCCGACGAGCATCGTGCACATGACCCGCGCCACCCGTGTGACCGTCACGCTCGACGACGGTGTCGCGGTGCCCTATGGGACCCCCGTCGACCTGACCATCAGCACCCGCTGAGGCGGCGACCGAGAGAAGCGCGCCTGCGCTACGAAGAAGGAGCAGCGAGAAGAATGAAGTGGATATCCCTGATCCTCGTCATCATCGTCCTGGCGGTCGCCGGCTACTTCGGCGTCACCTACTACACCGGGACGACGAAGGCGGGCAACGCACTCGGCGGCTCGGGAACGATCGAGACCGACCAGGTCGCGCTGTCTCCACAGGCTTCCGGCCGCATCATCGAGGCCCCCGCCGAGGAGGGCGTGCCGGTCGCGAAGGGTGACGTCCTGTACCGGCTCGACTCGACCACCGCGCAACTGCAGGTGCAGCAGGCCCAGGCGGGCGCGAACGCGGCGCAGGCCGCCTACAACCAGGCGGTCAAGGACAAGAAGAAGTCCTCCGAGATCGCCGCGGCCAGGGCACAGCTCGACCAGGCGCTGATCGCGATACAGATGGCGCAGGTGCAGCTGGGCTACACGTCCATCACCTCCCCCCTCGACGGCGTGCTGTCCAGCATCGCCGCCAAGGCGGGGGAGAACGCGGTCCCCGGCGGCACGCTGGCCCTCGTCAGCAACCCGGCGAGCATCACGGTGAGCATCTACGTGCCCGAGTCGCGGATCGGCGAGGTGAAGCTCGGCCAGGAGGGCTCGCTGACCACCGACTCCACCACCCGGACCTACCATGCGAAGGTCGTCTTCATCGGCTCCCAGGCGGAGTTCACGCCCGCCTCCGTCGAGACGAAGGACCAGCGCGTGAAGCTCGTCTACCAGGTGAAGCTGCGCATCACCGACGGCGACTCCGCCCTCAAGCCGGGCATGCCGGCAGACGTGGTCTTCCAGTGACCGACGCTCCCCTCACAGGCGAGCTCGCTCTGGACATCCGGGGCCTGACGCGGAAGTTCCGCGAGGTCACGGCCGTCGACGACGTGACCATGACGATCCCGCGCGGCGAGGTGTTCGGCCTTGTCGGGCCCGATGGCGCCGGGAAGTCCTCGCTCATCCGGATGCTGGCCACCGTGCTCACTCCCACGAGCGGTGACGCCCTCGTGTTCGGGCGCTCGGTGGTGCGCGACGCCCACGCCGTCAAACCGCGTATCGGATACATGTCGCAGGCGTTCTCCCTGTACGGCGACCTCACGGTCCGCGAGAACCTCGACTTCTTCGCCGAGCTGCGCGGGGTCCCGCGCAAGGAGATGGCCTCCCGCGCGGAGCGCCTGCTCGAGTTCTCGGGCCTGACCGAGTTCCAGCAGAGGCAGGCGCAGTTCCTCTCCGGCGGCATGAAGCAGAAGCTCGCCCTGGCGGCGACACTCATCTCCGAGCCGGACATGTTGTTCCTCGACGAGCCGACCACCGGTGTCGACCCGGTCTCCCGCCGGGAGTTCTGGCGGATCATCGCGGGGCTGCACCGGCAGGGCATCACCGTCTTCGTCGCCACGCCCTACATGGACGAGGCCGACCGCTGCAACGAGATCGCGTTCATGACACAGGGGCGCATCATCCTGCGCGACACGCCCGCGGGCATGAAGAAGCGCGTCCCGGGCCGCGTCGTCGAGATCGCGGTCGACGACTACCGCGCGGCGATGCCGCTCCTGAGGCGGCTCCCCTACGTGACGAGCCTCGACGTCTCGGGCGAGATCCTGCGCGTCTTGGTGGACTGCGGCGAGCGCAGTACGTGCGAGGACGAGATGCGCGCCCTGCTGACGTCGAGCGGCCTCGCCGTCGAGCACGTGCGGCCCGCGGCGACGGACCTGGAGATGGCGTTCGCGACGCTCATTCCCAGCGCCGACCTGCCCGAGCCCGTGGAAGCGCCGACCGGGCCGGAGGTACGCGCATGAGGCGCATCCTCGCCATCGCCCGCAAGGAGTTCCTGCACATCATCCGCGACAAGCGGACCCTCGTCGCGGTGCTCGTGATGCCCCTGCTCCAGCTGTTCCTCTTCGCGTACGCGGTGTCGTTCGACGTGAAGGACATCCCCACCGCCGTGCTCGACCAGGACCACTCCGCGTTCAGCCGCCAGTACGTCAACGTGCTGCAGCAGTCCAACTACTTCAAGATCACGCAGAACCTCGTGGCGATGAACCAGGTCGACGGGGTGTTCGACCGCAGCGAGGACGTCGCCGTGGTCATCCTGCCCCCCGGATTCGGCGATGCGGTCACCGCGGGTCGGCCGGGTCCCGTGCAGGTGCTCATCGACGGGGCCGAGCCCAACTCCGCGCAACTCGGGCAGGCGTACGCCACCGGACTGTCGCGCGTCTACGGGTCCCGCGTGGCCGTCGAGCAGGCCGACGCCAAGGGCATCAGTCTGCCGTCGGGAGGGCTCAGCATGCTCGCCCGCGTCTGGTACAACCCGGAGGGCAGCTCCTCCGCGTTCCTCGTCCCGGGCCTCATCGTGCTGCTGTTGACGATCACCACGGTGCAGCAGACGGCCAACACGCTCGTGCGCGAGAAGGAGCAGGGCACGTACGAACAGCTGGTCGTCTCGCCCATCAGGCGCATCGAGCTCATGGTGGGCAAAGTGCTGCCCTGGGCGGGAATCGCCGCGCTGCAGGTGGTGGTGATCTCGGGCATCGGCCTGATCGTGTTCCGCATACCGTTCCGCGGCTCGGTGGCGCTGTTCGCGCTGTCGAGCGTGCTGTTCGTGATCTGCGCGCTCGGGCTCGGGCTCCTGGTATCGGCGAGGGCGTCGTCGATCGAGACGGCGAACCAGCTGGCGATGATGATCAGCTTCCTGCCGGCGTTCATGCTGTCCGGGTTCATCTTCCCGCTCAGCTCGATCCCGCCGGTCCTCCAGTTCGTCTCGTACCTGTTCCCGGCGCGCTACTTCATGGTCATCACACGGACCATCTTCCTCAAGGGTGGCGGCTTCGACGTGCTGTGGCCGCAGATCGCGGCGCTGGCCGTCTACGCGGTGGTCATGCTCGTTCTGTCCTCTTTGCTGTACCGAGAGAGAGCGTGAGGCGGCCATGTCGATCCGCCGCATATGGCTGCTCGTGTGGAAGGAGTTCACCCAGCTGCGCCGCGACCGCTCGATGATCCCCCTCATCCTGGTGCTCCCGGTCATCCAGCTCGTGATGTTCGGCTACGTCATCGGCACGGACGTGAAGGACCTGCGCACGGCCATCCTGGACCAGGACGGGTCCCCGGCCTCGCATCGGGTGGTGGAGGGGTTCACGAGCTCCGGCTACTTCGTCACGGTCGCGACGCCCTCGGACGAGGCGGGCGTGCGCAAGGCGCTGGACGGGAACGTCGCGCAAGTCGCGGTCATCGTCCCGGAGGGCTTCGCCGACAAGGTGAGGCGGGGGCAGGCGACCCGGATATCGGTGATCGTCGACGGCTCCGACGCGAAGACGGCGTCCGTGGCGCAGGGCTACGCCGGGTCGATCGTCGCGGCGCTGAACGCCAAGCTCTACCCGTTCCCCAACGCGAGACCCGGCGCCACCACGCCGGCGGGCGTCGACGCCCGGGTGCGCGTCCTGTTCAACCCGACGATGCGCGCTGTCAACACGATGGTGCCGGCGCTGCTCGCCTTCATCCTCATGATGTCGACGCAGAACCTCATGAGCCAGTCGATCGTGAAGGAACGCGAACGGGGCACGCTGGAGCAGCTGTTCGTCACTCCGATCGGTCGGGCGGAGTACCTCATCGGCAAACTGCTGCCGTACGTGGGCGTGGCGGTCATCCAGGTGCTCGTCGTGTTCACCGTGGGGACCCTGTGGTTCAAGGTCCCGTTCTCGGGATCGGTCGCGGTGCTGGGTCTCGGCCTGGCGCTGTTCATGATCACCGCGCTCGGTCAGGGCATGCTCGTCTCGCTCATGTCGCGCACGCGATACCAGGCGCAGCAGGCGGGCACCTTCCTCATGGTGCCGTCGATGATGCTGTCCGGGTTCGTCTTCCCGCTCAGCTCGATGCCGGCGGTGCTCATCCCACTGACGTACCTGATCCCGCTGCGCTACATCCTCGTCATCGTGCGCTCCAACTTCGTGAAGGGGTCGGGCTTCGTCGCCCTGTGGCCCCAGTTCCTCGCCATGATCGTCTTCTCCGTCGCCATTTTCGGGCTGGGCCTGACCCGGTTCCAGAAGCGGCTGAACGACTAGGGAGCGTGCAGCATCGTGCGGACGCCTTGGAGCCATGAACGGACCCTCGCCTGCGTGCCGGAAGCGGCGCACTCCGACGACGCGATAGTCGTGTCCGGCATGCGCAAGGTGTTCGGTGACTTCGCCGCGGTCGACGGGATCGACTTCACGGTGAAGAAGGGCGAGATCTTCGGCTTCCTCGGGCCCAACGGGTCGGGCAAGACGACGACTATCCGCATGCTGTGCGGCGTCATCGAGCCCACGGGCGGTGGCGCTCGCGTCATGGGCTACGACGTGTGCAGCCAAGCGGAGCTGGTGCGGGCCAACATCGGCTACATGTCGCAGAAGTTCTCCCTCTTCCAGGACCTCACAGTCGACGAGAACCTGAAGTTCTACGCCGGCATCTACGGCCTGGACGCGAGGAAGTTCGCCGAGCGTCGAGGCTACATCCTGAGCATGGCCGGCCTCCGCGGCCGAGAGAAGGAGCTGACCGGCAACCTCTCCGTCGGCTGGAAGCAGCGCCTGGCGCTCGGCTGCGCGACGATCCACGAGCCGAGACTCATCTTCCTGGACGAGCCGACATCGGGCGTCGATCCGACCGCGCGGCGCCACTTCTGGGAGCTGCTCAACGAGCTCGCGGCGGACGGCGTGACGCTGTTCGTGACGACCCACTACATGGACGAGGCGACGCACTGCAACCGCCTCGCGTTCATCTACCGCGGCACGATCATCGCGGAGGGCACGCCGCACGAGATCAAGGACGAACTGTCCCGCGACACGATCCTGCAGGTGCAGGTTTCCGACGGCGAGGGGGCGCTGGCGACGATCGAGGGCCGTCCGGGCGTGAAGGAGGCCTACATGCAGGGCGCGATGCTGCACGTCAACGTGGGCGAGCGGCCCGAAGCGCAGGCCGACCTCACCGCGACTTTGGGCGCCGCGGGCTTCGAGGTCCGCGGCGTGGACCGCGTCGAACCCACGCTCGAGGACGCGTTCGTGCATCTCGTGGGCCGGCAGGGCGGGCGGGCATGACGGCGCCGACGCGGCGGACGCGGTGCTGCCCTGATGTCCCGCGCTACTTCTCGCGATTCGTCGAAGGCCGCCGGGGCGAGGTCCTCGACGCCGCGCTGTGCGTGTTCGCCGAGAAGGGCTATGGCGGTGGCACCATGCGCGAGATCGCCGCGCGACTCGGCGTGAGCGAGCCGGCCCTGTACCGCCACTGCGCGAGCAAGGAAGCCCTCTTCGCGGAGATGGTCGCGCTCGCGGGCGATCGCGTGGTCCAGGAGGCCGGGGAGATGCTCGACGGCGTGGACCCGGAGAACCTGCGCGAGTCGCTGGGTCAACTGATCGCCATCCACAGGCGCCCGGCCCTCGAAGGCAGCAGCAAGCCCATCGTCGGGACCCTGATGATGGCCGCCCCGCACAACGCCGCGTTCCAAGAGACGTTCCGCGCGCACCTGGCGCGCCCGATGGTCGCCAAGCTCGAAGCGCTCATGCCGCGCGTGGACCGCGCTCTGGGCCTCGAGCGCACCCAGGAGGACCGCAGCGGCCGGGTCCGCGCGTTCATGAGCCTGTACGTGGGCTACTTCGTGACCGCCATGGTGTTCGACGCTGCGGCGCACGACGAGGCGATCCTCGATGCGATGCTCGCGGTCATGGACTGGAGCGCCTGACCCCGAACGGGGCCGTCGGCGACGCGCCGGGCGACCTCGTGGTTAACGCCCGAGCACCGCACGCGCGGCCACCACGCCGCTCGCGCTCGACTGCACGAGCCCGCGGGTGATACCCGCCCCGTCGCCGACGGCGTAGAGCCCGGCGACCTTCGTCTGCAGATCCGGTCCCACGTCCACGCGCGAGCTGTAGAACTTCACCTCGACGCCGTACAGGAGCGTGCTGGGCCCGTTGACGCCGGGAGCGAGCTTGTCCATGGCCTCGAGGAACTCGAGTATGTCGGCGAGGTGCCGGTACGGCAGGACGAACGCCAGGTCGCCCGGGGTCGCGCTGGGAAGGCTCGGCTGGACGAGCGACTGCGCCATCCGAGCGGGCGTCGAGCGGCGCCCGGCCTTCAGGTCGCCGAGCCGCTGGACGATGATGCCCTTGCCGAGAAGGTTCGCCAGCCGCGCGATCGACTCGCCGTACATGATCGGGTCGTCGAACGGCTCGGTGAACAAGACGCTCACGAGCACCGCGAAGTTGGTGTTCTCCGTTCGGGAGCCGCGGTCCGAGTTCGAGTGGCCGTTGACGGTGGTGATGCCGCCGTACGACTCCGTCGTGACCTCGCCGTACGGGTTCATGCAGAACGTGCGGACCCCATCGCCGAACTGCGTGGAGTGGTACAGCAGCTTCGCCTCGTAGAGCGGGTCGGTCAGCGGCTCCATGACGGCCGAAGGCACCTCGACCCGCACGCCGATGTCGACGGCGTTGTTCGTCAGGCCCAGTCCGAGCGCGCGCGCCTGCTCGGCCAGCCAGTCCGCTCCTTCGCGACCGGGCGCCGCGATGACGATGCCGGCCTCGATGGTCTCGCCGTCCGACAGCGCCACGCCGGTGACGCGTCCGTCGGCGACGAGTATGCGTGCCACCTCGGTGTCGGTGCGGATCCTCACACCGAGCCGAGTCAGCTCCCTGCGCATCCCCTCCAGCACCTCGGGCGAACGGTCCGTTCCGATGTGACGAACGCGCATCGGCACCAGGCGCATGTCCGCGAGCGTGGCCTCGAGTACGAGGCGTGCGGCGGTGTCGGGGTCGGGCCCGTGGACGTCCGAGGTGGCGCCGAACTCGACCCAGATGTCGTCGGCGTATCCGACGAGGCGACCGAGCTCCTCGGCGCCCACGTATTCACCGAGCCAGCCGCCCACCTCGGTCGACAGAGTGAGCTTCCCGTCGGAGAACGCGCCGGCGCCGCCCCATCCGGTCATGATCGCGCACACCTTGCAGTCGGAGCATCCGCGTTGCTTCGCGGGGCAATGCCGGTGCTCGATGCCGTGCCCCTTCTCGAGCAGCAGGACCCGTGGCGGCCCGGAGGCGACCGGGGGTTCGGCGGAGGCGGGGGCTTCGGCGGAGGCTCCGGCGCCGTGGAGGCCGACCGCGGCACCGTTCGACCTCGCCAACTCCAGTGCCGCGAAAATGCCGGCGGGGCCGGCTCCCACGATGACAACGTCATACCGTTCGTCGGTCATTCGCTACCCTTGATCGCGGGGACCCTCGCGAGCCGACGGACCTACGCCGGATGCTTGGTCGGCTCGACGAAACGCATGTGCTGCTCGTGGTACACCAGCTGAGCGGTCCCGGTGGGCCCGTTGCGATGTTTGGCGACGATGATCTCGGCCACGCCCTTGGGCGGCATCTTGGACCCGCCCCCGCTGTCGTCGTCCTCGCCGCGTCCCCAAGCGTCGCGATGGATGAACATGACGACGTCCGCGTCCTGTTCGATAGCGCCGCTCTCACGCAGGTCCGACAGTACGGGCCGCTTGTCAGCGCGCTGCTCGACGGCGCGGGAGAGCTGCGAGAGGGCCAGCACCGGGCAGTCGACCTCCTTCGCCAGGATCTTAAGCCCGCGGCTGATCTCGGCGATCTCGACCTGCCGGTTCTCGCTGCGCCGACCCTGCGGCTGCATGAGCTGCAGGTAGTCGACGATGATCAGCCCGACCTTCTTCCCGCGAAGCAGGCGACGAGCCTTGGCCCGCAACTCGAGGACCGAGAGAGCGGGTGTGTCGTCGACATGCAGATCGCAGGTATCCAGACGGCCCATCGCGTCCATCAAAGGCTTCCAGTCGGCGTCGGAGAGTCGCCCGGTCCGCAGCCGCTGGGAGTCGACGCGCGACTCCGAAGACAGGATGCGCATGACCAGTTGCTCCGAAGCCATCTCGAGGCTGAACACGCCGACCGTGGCGCCATCCTGCGCCGCGTTCACCGCCACGTTGAGCGCGAACGCCGTCTTTCCAACAGAGGGACGCGCCGCGAGGATGAGGAGGTCTCCGCGGTGCATGCCCGCCAGGATCTCGTCGAGGCTGTCGAAGCCCGTGCTGACGCCGGTGAGGTGCTCCTGGCGTTCGTACAGCTCGCCGAGCTTGACCCAACCTTCCGCGAGCAGCTCGTCGATGGGCCGGAAGGCCGCCTCCACGCGCTCGTTCGTGACGTCGAAGACGAGCTTCTCCGCCTGCTCGACGACCTCGTCGACGTCGTCGGGGGCTTGGTAGCCGAGTGCGGCGATGGCCGTGGCGGCGTGGATGAGCCGCCGCAGCATGGACGTGCGCTTCACGATGTTGGCGTACTGGGCGACGTTGCCCGCGAGCGGCACGGTGTTCACGATGTCGAGCAGATAGGCCTTGCCCCCGACCTGGTCGAGCTCGCCCGAGGCTTCAAGTCTCGCCGCCACGGTGACGACGTCCACCGGCTCGCCGCGGCTGAACAGGTGCTCCACGGCGGCGTGGACGCGAGAGTGGGCGGCACGGTAGAAGTCGTCCACCTTGACCATGCCCAACCCGGTCGCGGCCGCATCCGCGGACAGCATCATGGCCCCGAGGAACGACTTCTCGGCATCCAGGTTATGGGGCGGCACCATGTCGGCCGCAGACGACATCGGTGCCGGCCTGTCGCCCTTGTCGCGTCGCTGCCTCTCCGCCACGATCCCCCATCCCCACGCCTCGGTCGATCGATGGTGCATCGAGACCCGCGCCGGGCGCGGCCGCATCATAGAGCGGCCGTCGCCCGCGCCGATCCGCCTACTCTGCCGGCGCGCCCTCATCCTCAGCGGCGTCTTCGGGCTGCGCGTCTTCCGCGTCCGGGGCCGCTTCGAGCTCGGGCTCTGCGTCGTTCGGCGCAGCCGTCTCGTCGACGACGTCGCCCGCGACCGGCTCTTCAGGAGCCGGCACGGTTGCCGCCACTTCCGAGCCGGCGCCTTCACGCACGACCCGCACCGTCACGGTCGCCTTGACCTCGCCGAACACGCTGACGGCGACTTCGTGGTCGCCGAGCATCTTGATGGCTTTGGCCAGATCCATGCGGCGATGGTCGACATCCACGCCGAGCTGCGCCGCGATGGCCTCTTCGATCATGAGGGTCGTCACGGAACCGAACAGCTTGCCTTCGTCCCCGGCCTTGCCCTCGATGATCACGATCTTGCCCTCGATGGAGGCGGCCAGGCTCTGCGCCTCGGTCAGGCGCGTGTCGTTCCGCTTGCGGATGTTGCTCATCCGAGCGTCGAGCTGCTTGAGATTGCCCACGGTGGCGGTTATCGCCATCTTGCGGGGCATGAGGTAGTTCACGGCATAGCCACGCGCGACTTCGACGACGTCGCCCTCGTGACCTTTGCCCTTGACCTCTGCGGTCAGGATGACCTTCATCGTATCTCCTTCATCTGCTTCGCCGCGGCGCGACACGCGCCGGGCGGAGTGCCATTCACTCTAGGACCGTCGCGCTCGGAGACTCAAGTGTCCTCCGGACGTCCCGGGTCCGCTTTCCACAGGACGGGCCTTCGCCGCGCCTGCGGTTTCCACACTATCCACTCTTTCGAACGTTTCCGCCGTGCGGTCGCGAGCCGCCGCCGAACGGGTGAGGTCCCTACGCCGGTCCCGCGGAGACCCCGGCGCCCCCGCGGGACAGCTTCCGCAGGTTCGCGAAGATGTCCAGCAGGCCGAGCACGCTGACCGACGGGATCGCCATCTCGGACAATGTCAGGAAGGCGAAACCGAACCCTCTGGCCACCTTGCCGATTCCCGCCTTCTTGTACAGGGCCGCGAAGTCGCCGAGCCCTTGGAAGAAGAGGATCGGCCGCACGAGGAGCAGCAGGTTCATGCCCACGGCTTGGATCCACCCATCCGGTTGATGCAGGAAGCTCGCACCCGCTACCAGCGCGAGCCCCACGATGACCGGCCAGACGACATGCGGGTTGAAATCGAACTCGGTGAGCTTCGGCAGCGACGATACCGACCTGCCGAAGGCACGACCGGCGCGAGCCACGAGCGGCACGGCCAACAGAGCCGACAGTCCCCAGATGTACAGATACAGGCTCGGCCACAAAGCCATCCAGCCGCGAGCGGTCTGATCGGCCAGCATCTTCACGGTCGCCGCATCCTTGGGCGCCGACTGCGCGCCTGACAGAACGACGAACCGCCGCATGGCGTTCGCCTCGGTCGTGCGCTGGGCCAGCAGACTGCCGCCGCGCGAGGCCGCGGATGCGACGTCGAGCGACAGGGCCGATGCGAACAGAACCAGCGTGAGCACGCCGACGACCGTCAGTGCGCGCCAGCGCGTCAGCGCCCATGCCGTGCCGGGTCCGGCCGCGAGCAGCATCGGACCGATGAACACGACCGGAAGCACGCCATGCATGACCGGGACCAAGGCGGCCGTCACCAGCAGGGATGCGGCGATGGCCGTCGCGTACCCGTGGCGGTATGCGAGCCATCCCAGCGCCGCAGCCGCGAGCGGCACGCCGATGAATGGGACATCCGCGGCGAGCGTCGCGCCCGCCACGGTGGCCAGACCGGCGAACACGAGATCCCGTATGTCTGCCGGGCGCAACGACACGTCAGCCGCGTCCCCGGCCCCGACCCTCGACCTTGTTGCTGATCACGGGAACGGTGTAGGGCAGCAGCGCCATCTCGCGGGCACGCTTGATCGCCATGGCCATCGCGTTCTGGTGCTGGGCGCAGTTGCCCGTGACGCGACGGGGCTTGATCTTGCCTCGGTCCGTCATGAACTTGCGCAGGCCCTGAGCGTCCTTGTAGTCGATGAACTCCGTATGGTCCTTGCAGAATTGGCAGTACTTCCGCTTGGGCTTGCGAGCGTATTCGGCACTCATGTGTTTCAAGACCTCCTCTCCTCGCGAAGTCGCGGGAGAATCGTTTGTGTCGGCCGGGGCGGGAGGGGCCCGCCCGCGACCGCGTCTGTGGTGTTACCGGCCTCTAGAAGGGAATGTCCTCGCCCTCGGGCATGCCGGGTACTGCGTCGTCAGCGAAGGACGCCTCGGAGACCGCCCGGGGAGCCGCGCCTTCGCCGCGTCCGCCGAGCAACTCTAGGTCGTCGACCACTACCTCGAGCTTGGAGCGCTTCTCCCCGGCAGGGGACTCCCACTCGTGCCACCTGAGCTTGCCATCGATCGCGACGGCCTTGCCCTTCGTGAGGAAGCGCGAGACAGCCTCCCCGCGCGAGCCGAACATGGTGACGTCGATGAAATTGGGGCTGTCCTCCCACTGTCCCGTCGATGCGTTCTTCCGACGATCGTTCACAGCGAGGCGCATGGTCACGATCGCCATGCCGCCCGATGTCTGCTTCAGTTCCGCGTCCTTGGTGAGGTTGCCCGTGAGGACCACCCTGTTCACGCTCATCCCTGTTTCCCCTGCTCTCGATCAGATCGTGCGCCCAGCGATGGACGCACGCCGCTACGCCAGATCGTCCCTACGGACGATCATGAAGCGGAATACCGGGTCGGTGATGTGGAGCACGCGGTCGAGCTCGGCGATCGCCGAGGGCACGGTGTGGAACTGGACGACGGTGTAATCCCCGTCGGTCTTGCCGTTCACCTCGAAGGCGAGGCGGCGCTTTCCCCAGTTCTCGGATGAATCGACCGTGCCGCCCTGGGAGGTGATGACGCCGGTCGCCTTCTCGACGACGGCAGCCAAAGCCTCCTCGTCGAGCGAGGGGTCGATGAGCAGCATGAGTTCGTAAGCCTTCACTTGTTCACCTCCCTCGGACTGAACGGCCCCGGGACTGTGAAGGCAGCGGCCCGGAGCAGGAAATGAAGCGTCCGAAGTCTAGCACCGGCCCGCAGGCTCCACAACCCACACGATGACCATCCGGTACGACACTCCGGCATCTCCTTCGGACTGAGCGACGATGCGCTCGCGGGACGCATCACGCGCGAGTCCCGCGAGCCGGTGCCTGAGCCGGCACGAGGACATCGGTGCGCGAGCGCGTCTTCAGCATCGGGGCGAGCGCGGCAGCCGCGACGGCCGCGAGCAGGAGCCTGGCCCCGGCGCTCCTACCCGCCTCACACCAGCGCCTCGCGCTTTCGACCAGGCTGCCCAGATGGACATGCGGCTGTTCCGGAAGCCGAGACATCGCTACCGCGGAGCCGCTCGCCGCCTCTTTCGCGCGGGCGAGAGCCCTGTCCACCACCACTTTCGCGGCGACGGGCGCGGGTATCGATGCCGTGGCGGCTTGAACGGCCGCCAGCGACCTGGACGACGTGGGCGACTTGGCCGTCTCCGGTGTCGCGGACCGCACGGCGGCCGACCTCGCGCCCGGAGCGGCGGCCGACGCGGCCGGGCTCAAGGCGGGAGCGGGCTGTGCCGCCTCCGTGCCCAGCCTCACCGCCGAGTCCGTCGGACCCGAGACGCCGGAAGGGGCGGCCGCCGGCCCCGCCTGCGCGCACAGGAACGCCATCGGGTCGAGCGATGCCTCACCCCGGCGTACGGACAGGTGGAGGTGAGCGCCGGCACTGGAGCCGTCGCCGGTGGCCTCGAGCGTGCCGAGGACCTGCCCTGGCGCCACCACGTCGCCCCTGCGCGCCGATGAAGACGCGAGCGGCATGCAGGTGACCCGAAGGCCGTCGGAGTCCTGTACGGTCACGGCGGTCACCGAGCCGCCCCCGGCGGCGGGCACGAGGCCCGCGAACGTGACGGTCCCGGCGACGCAACAACGCACGGGATCGCCGCTCGCAGCGGCCAGATCGACACCGCCGTGCGTGCATGGGGCGCCTGCGCCGTTGAACCACGAGGCGCCATAGCCGAGCACGACCGCTCCGTCGACGGGCCGAGGCCAGCCCCCGGCGTGCGCCACACCGGGCCGGACCAGCAGCCCCACCAACAGCAAGACGGTCCACACGCGAAGATGCTTGTACATGACGAAACCCCTCTCTTCCGCATACAGCGCCGGGAGGGAGGGGCGGCGGCTCTACAGAACGTGTGTTCGACGCCGACTTGCGATCTCCTGCAAAGATGTCGGGATCGGAGAGACACGGAGGCCGCCCGAAGGCGGCCTCCGTCTTCACCGATGGAGCGGGCGACGGGTCTCGAACCCGCGACCTACAGCTTGGGAAGCTGTCGCTCTACCAACTGAGCTACGCCCGCGCGATGCCGCCGAAGCGACGGCGCGTATTGTATGTCGCCCCCGTCGCGACCGGCAACCGAGGTCGACGGCTACGTCCCCACTCTGCCGCTCTGCCGCAGAAGGTAGCGATACTTGCGCTCGAACCAGAACAGCAGCCCCGCGATCGAGGCCAGCACAACGGCGAGGACGACCTTCCATGGACGCACCGGGTCGACCACCACGTGCCCCGCAGCCAGTACCCGCAGCGATGTCGCGTGGATGTCCATGTCGCCGCCATGCTGCTTGCATGCGCCGTTGAAGACGCCTGCGATGCTCACGATCGAGCCTTCGTGCTGGTAATCGCCGTACGTGTCGATCTGCTTGGTCAGCGCGGAAGGCACCCACACCGCCATGCCGGAGTTGTAGCCGCCCAACTTCGCGCCTTCTTCGATGTTCTCGACCATGTAGGCGTCGTCGTTGAGGTGGATCCACGCGTAGTCTCCGCGGACCATGACCTCGCCGATCGCCTCGCCGTGGAACGTGATCGCCTTGCCGTTCCAGAACAACCCCTTGGTGACGTCGCCCAAGACGTTCTGATGGTTGATCAGCTCCGTGCTGTCCGGCTTGTTCGGCGGGTAGGTGGCCAGCGCGAACGCGGGCGCCGCAAGGGCGGCGAGCATGGCCCCGGAGACCACGAGGACCGTCAGCGTGCGGGTGCGCGTCATCATCGGCCCCTCACCACGGACCACAGGTAGCCGCCGAGCGCGAAGACGCTCATGAACTCGAGGCGCCCGAGCCACATGGAGGCGATGTACGTGACCTTCATCAACGCCGGGATGGTCGGGGCTGTGACCCCGCATGATAGGCCCGTGTTCGACGCCGCCGACACGGCCTCGAAGGCGGCCTGGTCGAGAGGGAAGCCGTACAGCACACCGACGATCGTCGCCACAGCGTAGATCGTCACGTATGCCACCGTGATGGTCATGGCCCCGCGCACGAGCCCGTCGTCGAGCCACACGTCGCGGATGTGATGGTACTTCTGGCTCACCAGAGCGGACTCGGGCGAGACCATGCGCCGGATGTCTTGCAGGAACGCCTTCGACATGATGCCCATGCGGATGCCCTTGATGCCGCCGCCGGTCGAGCAGGCGGACGCTCCGATCGCCATGGCGATGGTCGTGACGACGAGGCCTATCGGCCCCCATTGGGTCACGAATGCCTTGGCGTAGACCGTCGAGAATCCCGTGGTGGTGTGCCCGGACACGATCTGGTAGAACACCTTGCGCAGAAGCGACATCGCGTCCGGGTACACGTTGGCCTTCGCGAGCCAGAACGTCGCCGCGAGCGTGGTGACCGACAGGGTCACGAACATCGATATCGTCTCTACATTGCGGCGGATCTCCTTGAGGTTGCCCGTCCACATCGCCCAGTGCAGGGCGAAGTTGAAGGAGCCCGCGATCATGATCACGATGCAGATCGTCTCGTAGGTCAGCGAGTGGAACCAGAAGGTGTTGTAGCTCTGGGGCGCGAAACCGCCGGTCGACCACGCGCCCATGAACACCCACATCGCGTGGAAGAAGGCCCGGATCGGCATCTGCCCGAGCCAGATGCCCGTCGCCGTGAGAGCGGCCGTGCCGACCACGAGCCACGTGAGCGATACGAGCCAGATCGCGCGGGCAGTGTGCACGACGTTGGGCAGCAGCTTCTCGTCCTTGCCCTCGCCGACGTAGACCTTGTACGCGCCCGACGTTCCCTTGAACAGGAACGTCAGAGCGATGACGACGATGCCCTGCCCGCCCGCGTAGGTGAGCAGGTGTCGCCACATGTTGAGGCCGTTCGCGATGTGGTCGATGTCCTGCAGCAGGTACAGTCCCGTGGTGGTGTAGCCGCTCATGACATCGAACAGCGTGTCGAGGTAGCTGCTGGCGTGCCCGGACAGGTAATGGGGCAGGGCGCCGAGCGCGGTCGCCCACACCCATGCGCCGGAGGCGACGACGAGGCCATGGCTCCAGTTCATGTCCTTCTCCGTGCGGCAGAACAGCTGGGTCCCGAAACCGAAGATGAGACATGCCGAGATGGATATGACGAAGTCCACCGCCGTGTCCCACTCGCCGAACCCGAGAGAGACGAGCAGCGGGATGACCATCAGCAGGCCGACGCCGACGATGACCTTGCCGGTGTACTTGCCGATGACGAGGTGGTCCTCGAGACGGGGGCGGACGATCATCGCCAGATCGCCTTCGCGATGATGGCCATGAGCAGCGCGAGCACCGTCATGGCCAAGATCCAGCCGCTCTCGGCCAGCATGCCCAGAGCGTAGCCGGAGATCCTCTTGCGACGCGCACCGTTCGCCATGGCCTGTTCGCTACTCCCCGGTCAGCGCGGTCTTGAGCTTCGCTTCATGCTCGACGCTCGTGAAGGCCATGACGACGTCGCCCGCTTGGAAGGTCGTGTCGCCGTGCACGGTCATGATCTCCTCGCCGCGCACTATGGCGAAGAGCACGCAGTCGACGGGCAGGTGCAGCTCGGAGACGCGCTTGTCGCACACGACGCAGTGATCTGTCGGCAGCTCTATCTCGACGACCGCCATGTTGCCCTTGCGCAAGGTCGCGAGAGTGCGGATGTCGCCGATGGTCGACTCTTCCTCGATGATCCGGGAGATGATCGTGGTCGAGCTGATGGCTTCGATCCCGAGAGCGTTGAAGATGTGCTCGTTCTTCGGGTTGTTCACGCGAGCGACAGCCCGAGGCACCCCGAACGCCGTCTTGGCCAGCTGGCAACTCACGAGGTTGTCGTCGTCATCCCCGGTCACGGCGGCGAACACGTCCGCGTGGCCCACGCCGGCGTCCTCTTGGAAAGACACGTCGCACCCGTCTCCGACGATGATGAGGGGACGCTTGGGCATCTCGGCCGCCAACTTGGCGGCGACTTGCGGGCGCTTCTCGATCAGGGCGACCGAATGGCCGCTGCTGATGAGCGTGCGGGCGAGATAGCTGGCGACCTTGCCGCCGCCGTTCACGACGATGTACACCGCGTCACCCCTCCAAGTAGCGCTCGATCTTGGCGTATGCGTCCGCCTTGATCGATGCGATCACGATGTCGCCCGGCTGCAGCGCCGTGTCCGGCTGCGGTATGAACGTGGTGTTGCCCCGCGAGATGGCCGCTATGCGCACCTGGTGGTCAATCTCGAGATCCTTGACCCGCTTGGACGCGACGGAGCCCCCCGCCCTGAACTCGATCACTTCGATGTCGCCCATGGCGGTGAGGTGATGGCCGTGGCCCGCGTGGATCTTTTCGAGCAGGCTCTCGGCCACGAGCGTGGTCCCGCACACGTAGTCCAGATCCAGTTGCTGATACGTGCGCTCGCGTTCGGGGTGGTACAGCCGGGCGACCACGTGCTTCACGCCGAACAGCTTGCGCGCCACTTCGGCGGCCATCAGGTTCGTGTTGTCGAGATCGGTGACCGCGGCGAAGGCATCAGCCTCGCGGATCCCCGCCTCGATCAGGACCTCCTCGTCGAACCCCAGCCCGGTGATCGTCACCCCGTTGAAGCTGCTCCCGAGCCGCTTGAATGCGTCGTCACTGCGGTCGATCACCGTGACGTTGTGTCCTTCGACCGACAGCATGGTGGCCAGCTGGGAGCCGACACGCCCGCACCCCACGACGACGACGTTCATCTGATCATCCACGCCTTTCGAAGTCCCATCGAGTGCCGGAACCGACCGCCCATCCCCGGTGGCCCGGCGCAATAACGAAAGACGCTACTCCCGCGCCGGGTTCCGGTCAATCGTGGGTTTGAGCGCGCCTCGGGGGAGCCCGTCAGCTGCGGCAGACGGGGACGGCGGAGGGGCGCCGGCCACTGGGCGCGCGAGGGGCCGGACGCATGATCGCGTCCGGCCCCGGGATCGCTACCAGCGGCACTCTCAGTGCGCCGCGAGTCGGTGCTACTTGCCGATCTTGAAGATCTTGGTCCCGCACGTCGGGCACAGGCCCTGCGTGGCCGGACGCCCGTTCTTCATGACGATGTCCTTGGGGTCCTTGATCTCTTTCTTGGCCTTGCACTTGACGCAGTAACCTTCCTTGGCTGCCATCTAGCGCTCACCTCCTCGTCATGCGCGATTCGCGCGTATGCCACGATCCGCTCGTCGAGCGGGTACGCTCCCCCGGTCGCGCACAGACGGTGCGCTGTACTGAAGTGTACACATCTTCGGCCGTTCGTGAACTGTCTTCTCACACAATAGAGCCGCGAGCCTGTCGGGAAGGGGTCGGCGGCGAAGCCTTCGAGACGTGTGCGGCCGCCACCAGGAGCACCGCCGCCAAGGCCGCCGACAGCACTCCCCACGTGATTCCCGCGGTCACCCAGAAGCGCTCCGGGAACAGGCGGATGAGGAGGGAATCGTAGGGGAACTGCCACGTCCCCGCCTTGAAGAACAGCCCGTGGAACGCCGCGAAGAAGGTTGAGAAGTCGAGCGTCGCGACCACTAGGGCCACGACCACCATGACGAGCACTCCGATCCCGCCCGCCCTCATCCCACGGGCGAGCCGGTCCCATCGGCGTCGCGCGATCCCGACCCCGATCCATCCGGCGAGGAGCGCGGCCGCCACGGCCGTCGCAACACGCGCGCCCGAGATCACCGCCCGGACGTCCATGAGGTGGCTGACCGCCTCGCGGTCGAAGGCCGGGCGACCGCGCCACGTGGCGGGGATCGGCTCGAAGTCCGGATCGGAGACAAGGGCGCGGATCATCCCCGACAGCCGGACGGTGTCGGAGGCGGACAGGCCCGCTGACGCCGGCACGCCGAGCGCCTGCACGGTGGCGGACGTGTAGACCGGCAGGGTCATCGCCGCGATCGAGGAGCCGAGCACGAAAGCCACCCACGCGATCACGACGAGGACGCTCTCGACGACGCCCTCTATGCGGCCCGTCACCCTTCGTCCTCCTCGGCGGAAGACACCCTGCCTGCCACGACGCGGTTGCCACCCGCCCGCTTGGCGGCTGAGAGGGCGCTGTCGGCGGCCCCGATGAGCTCCGCGGCCGTCCGGCCGTCGGACGGGTAGGCCGAGACTCCGATGCTGACCGTGACGCTGCGATCCTCATCGCGGACGGCGCCCACCCTCACCCGCATACCTTCCGCGAAAGCGACACCTTCGCTCGACTCGCCCGGTGCGATCTCGGGCACGACGAGGGCGAACTCCTCCCCGCCGTAGCGCGCGACCGTCACCAGATGGGCTTCGCCCGAAGACGCGGGGCCGACGACGGCGCGCATGGCGTCCGCGACGGCGACCAACATCGCATTGCCCGCATCCACGCCGAACATGGTGTTGAACCTCTCGAACCCGTCGATGTCGGCGAGCACGACCGACACCCCCCGATGATGCCGGCGAGCCCGTTCGACCTCGCGTGCCAACTCGGCCCGGTAGTAGACGCGGTTGAACAGGCCGGTCCGGGCGTCGAGGACGGACTCAGCCGCGAGGCGCTGCTCGCGCGCCCTGACTGCGCGCATCAGCATGGTGCCGACGCCGGCCGCTCCTCCCAGTACCGTCAGCTCCCACAGCGAACGCACGATCACATAGCTGCGCGCGTACTGGAGGTCATTGTTCACGAACGGCATGGTGGTGTGCGGCAGTACGCGGAAGTACACGAGAGCCAGCACCGCGGAGTACGACAGCCACGCCGCCACGGCGATCGACGACACTTGGATCGCGGTGGGCAGGATGAGCGCCGCCTCCAGAACGAAGAGCAGGTACATCCCGGCGAACCAGGAGTAGACGCCGCCGCTGTAGTAGATGAGCAGGGACGCCACGACGATGTCGAGCACCAGCTGCACGACGTTGAACACGCCGATGTTCGCGAACCGGCGGTAGTTGAGCTGGTAGTAGGTGTTGTAGAGGAGCACGCATCCGAGGGCGGCTGCCGGAACGATCATGCGTCGCCAGATGCCTCCGAAGCTGCCGTCCGCGGTGTAGACGGCCGCCCCGACGATCGAGAACGCCACGAGCGCCGCGACGATCGCCCATCGCACGCGCACCACGAGGCCGACGAGCGCGACGTTGGCGTCCAACGCGTCGATGTCGCTCTGGTTCGGCTGCTGCCGCCAGGATATCCGGATGCGGCGCGCGAACGCCTTCGTGAGTCTGCCGGGATTCATGGTCCCCTTGCCCGATCGTTCGGCTGGTGCGGGTCGAGCCTCGAACGGGCTACCAGTGTGGCACAATCGGCGGTGCGGGTCGCGAGTCGCGCCCGCCATCCGACCGAAGGGACTGGAGCCCGCGTGACGGCCGCGCTCCCCGATATGGCGATCATCGACTCCACCGTGGCGAGCCTGCGGGCCTTCGGAGGGCCTCTCGGGATCACCGCGCTGGTCGCGTCGCTCGCGCTGTGCCTCGCGTCTTGGATCCCGGGAGCGTCCGCATGGCGGAGGCGGGCCCTGTGGGCGGCAGCGGCGGTCCTGCTGCTCGGCGAAGGGCTCTTGGTCTGGTTCCATGTGCGCCTCTACGAACTCGCCGCCGTGGTCGACCCCTCGACCGGTACGGTGACCGGCCACGTCGCGGTCCCAGTCTGGGTCGAGTCCGAGAAGCTCTTCGTATGGGCTCTCGTGCTCGCGGTGATGATGTGTGCGGCGCGGAGGCATGCGCCAGAGCTCGCATCCGTCGGCTCGGTGCTGCTGCTTCTTCTGGTCGCGGGCGCTGTCCTTGCCGGCCGACCGTTCACCGACCCGCTCCCGGATTTCCTGGCGCAGTACACGGGGTACCTGCGTGGAATGGCTGTGGGGGGCCAAGCGGCGGCTCAGGCCTTCCAGGGCATGGAGGGGTCGCGCCTGTACTTCTACGACACGTGGTACATGTGGGTCCACCCGCCGCTGCTGTTCCTCAGCTACGGGGCGTTCACCATGTCGTTCGCGGCGGCCGTGCAGGCAGCCATGCAGCGGCGCAGCGCGTTCGAGGAGACGGCCTACCGGTGGGCGCGGTTCGGCTACCTGCCCTTGACCGCCGGCATGCTACTCGGCTTCCCGTGGGCGATCCTGGCGTGGACGGGCGAGTCGTGGTGGTGGTCCGGCAAGGTCAACATGTCGATCATGATGTGGCTCCTCTACACGGCCTACCTGCACCTGCGGCTGCACCTGCGGAAGCGGGGGATGTGGCGCTGGGTGCTCGCGCTGGCGTTCCTGTCGTTTTTCGCTCTCGTGCTCACCTACGTCACGACCTATCTCGTTCCCGGCGCCCACTCGGTCGCGTGAGAGGAGGAGCCGTGGAGGAACTCGAGACGCCACGAGTCGCGCCCCGCACCGCTTCCCGGCGCGGATGGGACTTCGCCCTGCTCGTGCTGGCCGTCGCGCTGCTCGGCGGGCTCGGCATCCAGTCGCTGGCCGGCACCCTCTACTCGTGGTGGGCGACCCGCACGGTGGAGAGTTGGGCGACATCGCCCGCGTTCGCCTTCTACATCCAGGTGATGAACGCGATCGCCGCTCCGATGGTGATCGCCTTGGCGATCGTGATGGGCCTGTGCATCCCGAAGCGGTTGTTCTCACGCGGCGCGCTGGCGGCGGCGTCCGGGATCATGGTCCTGTTCGGGCTGGGGTCGTGGGCCGCCACGGGCTCGCCCACGACCGGTCTGGCGGTCTACCTGCTCGGCGCGGCCGGTGTCCAGGTCTCGGTGGTCGTGATGACGATCGCCGGGGCGAGTTCGCTGCGCTTCCTTGCGGAAGGACGGGTCGCCAAAGTAGGCTCGGCCCTTCTCCACCTGGGGTTCCTGGTGTTCGGCTACGTGGTCGTGGCGCTCCAGAAGGACGCGTGGATGCTGCCCGTGTTCTGGGTCGGATTCGTCCTGGCCATCGGCGGCAGCGCACTCACTTTCTACGCCGGCGGAGTCACGCGAGCCCTGAGCGGCGGGCGCTAGAGCTCCCGGATCACCGCGCAGACGAAATCCGCCGCCTGCTCCAGGTTCGCCTCGTCCACGTTGTCGACGGTGTCGGTCGCCCAGTGCCAGTTGGGAAGGCGACCGTTGATGTCGAACGCCATGACCGACATCGCCCGATAGCCGCGCGCCAGCGCCGGGGTGGCGTCCGTCGACAGGCCTTTGTACACGCGGCTGCGCACGGAAAGATTCCCGTCGACCACGGCCCGGCGGGCGGCGGACATGAGGCGGCGGTCGGAATGGTACATGCGCGCCATCCCCTCGGCGCTCACATATGTGACCGCTCCCGATCCCACGTTGTCGATGTTGATGATGAGAGCGTCGTGCAACTCGGGCCCGTGCTCCTTGAGGAACGCGCGCATGCCCCACGTGCCGACTTCCTCGGCTCCGGTGGCGACGAACCAGACCTCCTTCTCGGAGAGGTCCCTGTCCGATTCCTGCGTGGCGCGGCGCCTGATTCGCGCCGCCTCGGAGGCGGGGAATCCGGGGTCATCGAGCCCCTCCGCGGCTGCGGAACCACCCTTCCATCCGATCTCGTCCTCGTCCTCATCGGGCTCGTGGAACCGGTCCCACGATCCGATATCCTTGCCTTCCCTGCGGGCATCGAAGTCGGTTCCCACGCCCAGCCAGTCCCGCATGCCGCGCCGCTCCTGCCCTTGCGCGGGCGCGCGGCCGAACAGCTTCCGGCGCTGGGCGTCGCCGGCGCTCTCGCCGGCCTCCTGATCGTGCGGGGGCTCGGTTGCCGCGGGAGCGGGCATGTCGAGCGCCGTCTGCCCGCGAGCGGGACCCGCCGGCTCGTCCCAGTCGATGTCCTCGTCGCCGCCCGCCCACAGTTCCGGCTGGCGCCGCTCCCCCGACACGGGCTCGTACGTCAGCATGACGTCGGCGGGGACCACTTCGGCCTCGCGCGCCTCTTCCTCGCCGCGCCGCACGCGGAGCGCCTGGGTGGGCCAGGAGGCGTCGGGCTCGGGCACGATCCGCTCCATGACACCCAGCATGGCCGCGACACCGGAGGCGTTGTCGTTGGCGCCCGGGACCGGCTTCATCGCCAGCTCGCGATGCACGTTGATGAGCAGGGGAACGAGCAGGTAGGCCGATGCGGCGACGGTGACGTACCACGGCCAGAGCTTGAGGACCTTGAGCCACGGCAGGGCCGAGATCGCGACGAGGACGGGCACCGCGAAGGTGAGCGCCTTCATGAGACCGAACGTCATCCCGAAGTTGCGCACCATTCCCGGGCTGAACGCCAGCGAGGAGCGGGCGCTGTCGTAATGGGCGACGATCACGATGCGGTGAACGCGCTCGTTGCGGCCCACCCGCGGGACGTGCCGGGCGATCACGTTCTGGCTCGGCCCTTTCGGCATGAAGGCCGAAAGGCCGCCGCGGGTGTCGAGGTCCAGCCACATCAGCACCGCCGAGACGACGCCGAGAACGAAGGCGGGCCACAACCACCAGTGGGACAGGACTGCCGCCCCGATCGTGAGCATGTGGTAGATGACGAAAGCCCACGAGTATGTGCGGGGGGTGTCGAACTCCTGACGCTCGACCGGCAAGCCACGGGTCTCGAACACGCCTTGGACGTAGTCCGCGGCAGCTGCCTCGGCGTCAGAGGTTGCGGGCCTGGGACCGATGGTCTCGGCCAGTTCGACGACGTGCGTCATCTCGCCGCTCATGTGCTCCTCCGGTGTCGCTCCACATGGGGCATAAGGGTGCCGCGGCACCCCAAGGCGACGCCGACGCCGCCCGCCTCGAAGGCTAGCATACCCGTCCGACACGTATCAGAACGGAGAACGGCAAAGGAGCCTGGGGCATGACGCCGCGCACGGCCGCCGAAGGCTCCTCGATCGTGCGACCGCGCACGTGTCAGCGCGAGTGGCAGCCCTTGCAGTCTCGGATGTAGTAGCTGCTGTGCTGTACCTGCATGGCGGCATCGTCGGTGTGGCACACGCAGCCGGGGATCGGTATGCCGAACCTCGCTTGGACCGCGGGCGCGCTCCCGTCGGTCACCGCGCGGCCGTACTGGGCGCGGGCCTCCGCGGAAGGCGGCTGCATCGTGCCGAAGGCATACAGGAAGCCACCAACGGCCAACAGCAGCCCGAACGTCACGCCGGCCCCCTTCAGCATGCGACGCACGATGCGGCGGCGGAGGCGCGGGGGCGCGTCGTCCCTACCCGCTATCGCCTGCGATGCGATCTCGTCGCTCATGAGACTCACCCTTGTCCGAGCATGATCGCGAGGTCCGCCTCGGCGCTCTCGCCGATCGGCTTGATACCGAAGTTGTCCACGAGCACCTGTAGGACGTTCGGAGTGACGAACAGCGGAAGGGTCGGACCGAGCCGCATGTCCTTGATGCCGAGATACAACAATGTGAGCAGGACAGCGACGGCCTTCTGCTCATACCACGACAGGATGATAGAAAGCGGAAGGTCGTTCACGCCGACCTCGAACGCCTCGGCGAGTGCCGTGGCGATCCTGACCGCGCTGTACGCGTCGTTGCACTGCCCCACGTCGAGCAGCCGCGGGATCCCTCCTATGTCGCCCAGCTGACGGTCGAAGAAGCGGAACTTCCCGCACGCGAGCGTGAGGATGACCGTATCGGCGGGAGCCTTGTCCACAAGATCCGAGTAGTAGGAGCGTCCGGGCTTGGCGCCGTCGCAGCCGCCGACCAGGAAGAAGTGGCGGATGGCGCCGGACTTGACCGCTTGGATCACGGCGGGAGCGACACCGAGGACAGCCTCATGCGCGAAGCCCACCATCACCTCGCCACGGTCCACCGTGTCCGGGAAGCCCGGCAGCGCGAGCGCGCGCTCGACCACGGCATGGAAGCCCGGCCCCTCGACGTGGGTCGCTCCTGGCCACTGCACGTTCCCGGTCGTGAAGATGTTCTCCGCGTATTCGGCTTTGGGAGCCTGGATGCAGTTCGTGGTCATCAGGATCGCCCCGGGGAACTGTGAGAACTCCCGCCGCTGGTTCTGCCATGCGGTGCCGTAGTGGCCGAAGAAGTGGGGGTGGGCCTTGAGCGCGGGGTAGCCGTGCGCGGGCAGCATCTCCCCGTGGGTGTAGACGTCGATCCCCATCCCGACCGTCTGCTCGAGCAGATCGGAAAGGTCCTTGAGGTCGTGCCCGGAGACGAGGATGGCCTTGTTCGGCCGATGTCCCAGGGGCACCCGCGTCGGGACCGGATCGCCATAGGCGCCGGTGTTCGCCGCGTCGAGCAGTTCCATGACGCGCAGGTTGACCTTGCCCGCCTCCAGCGCGAGACCGACCCAGTCGTCCACACCGAGAGAGCGGTCGGCCAGCGATGCGAAAGCCTTGTACATGAAGCCGGCGACTTCGGGATCCGTCTGCCCCAGGGCGCGCGCATGATCCGCGTACGCGGCGATGCCCTTGACCCCGTAGATGGTCACCTGCTGCAGCGATGCGACATCGAGGCCGGTCGCACGCGCCGAGAAGTGTCCGACGTCGGCCGCCTGCGCGACAAGCCCGTCCAAGGTGTCGGCGGGAACGAAGGCGAGCGACGCGTCGCTGTGAGCGGGCGTGCCGCCCTTCGCGGCGACGGCCGAGGCGAGATCGACCCGCCGTGCGTGCACAGCACGCACGACCTGGGCGAGGGACTCGGGGTCGAAGTCGACGTTGGTCACGGTGTGGAACACGGCCTTGGCGGCGAGGTCATCGGTCGTGTCGTCGACGATGCCCAGAGCGCGACCGACGTCCGCCCACAGCGACAGGGCGACCATCTCGTGGAGCACGACATCCTGCAGGTCCGAGACGTCGGGCTTCTTCCCGCAGACGCCTGACACGGTGCAACCGCCCATGGCGCTCTGCTCACATTGATTGCAATACACGTTCGACCTCCTGGATCGGTGTCGGCACTTCCGGGCCTATCCGTGGATCAGCGACGGCAGGCAGCGCGTGCACACCCATGTGGACGTGCCCGCCGTCCGCACCGGCAGCAGGGGCGCATCGTCCTCGCCCGTGCCGCAGCGGAAGCACACCTGCGGGATGTAGGTCCTCGGCGCCCCCGCGGCGTGCTCCTCGACCGCCGCCTCATCGAACGGCGCGGCTTCGCGCACCTCGATCGTCAGCGCGCCGGTCGGGCAGACGCCCAGACAGAAGCCGGCCCCGTCGCACAGCTCGTCGCGAACGACGTGGGCCTTGCCGTCCACCATGCGGATGGCGCCCTCGGCGCACGGGCTCACGCACGCCCCGCACCCCGTGCACAGGTCCTCATCGATGCGGACCATCTGCCTTCGAACGGTTCCCGCGGTGCTCATGATCTCTCTCCTTCTTGGGCCGCGCGCGCCGCGGCCTCCTTCTTCGCCCTGCGACCGTCGATGAGATGCCTGATCCCGGCGATCGCGTGTCCGTGCAGCATCGACCGTGGTCCGGCGTATCGCATGACGTCACGCATGGCCTCGCGCATCTCAGGGCGATAGCAGTGGGTGTCGCAGTAGCTGCAGAACGGCTTGGGGTCCTTCGGGCAGAACGCACGGCGTCGCTCGGCGTACGCGAGCAGTTCGGCGCACGCATCGCACACGACGGGCACCCTGCGCCCGTACACGTGCAACGCCGCTCCGGCACTCGCGAGCGGATGCCGCGCGGTCCCCGCGTGTCGACCCCTGCAGTAGATCGCCGTGAAGTCGCCGAGGAGGCGGGAATCGCCAGCCACCCGCGGATCAGCCATCCGCTCCGCGAACCTGTCGCCCATCTCGTGTGACCACCCTTCGCCTCGCGTCGTCGACACGTCCCACGTGCAGTGTTCCCCGGCGCGCCGCCCCCCGTCCTTGACGCAGGTCAAGCCGACAGGGGAACCTTCCATGGCGACCGCCCCCCGATCGGCGGCTCGACCCCCCGAACAGGATAGTGGACCCATGACAGCACGTTATGCAGCCAGGCCGGATGTCGTCGCCGCACTTCGCGCGTGCCGCCTGTGCCGGGACGCGGATGAAGAAGCCATAGAGCGACTGTCCCGGTCCGCGCAGGTCCAGGTGGCGCCCCGCTCCACCCTGCTGGCGGCCGAAGGCGAGCCCGCGGACCGCGTCGGGATCGTGGTGGTCGGGAAGGTGCGCGTGTATCACCTGGGGGCCGATGGCCGGGCCCTCACCTTCGAGACCGCGGGGGCGGGCGAGCCGATCGCAGCGGTCGCGGCGCTCGCGGGGGGACGCTACCCGGCGAACCTCGAGACCGCCACCGACGCCACGATCGCATGGCTGGCCCGGGAGACCTTGTTCGAGCTGATCGACAGCCAGCCGCGAGTCGCGCGCGGCATCATCGGAGAGCTCGCCTCACGCGTCCTGAACCTGACCGCCGT
This sequence comes from Coriobacteriia bacterium, assembly GCA_025361335.1. Taxonomy (GTDB): domain Bacteria; phylum Actinomycetota; class Coriobacteriia; order Anaerosomatales; family PALSA-660; genus JANYAK01. The sequence goes on along the minus strand of JANYAK010000060.1, from coordinate 7,430 downwards.
CGCCACGACCTTGTCCATGGACGTGCCCGCCCGACTGGCGGGCTACCTCTTCCAACGCGCGCTGGCCGTCGGACGCACCACGGCCGACGGCCTGCTCGTCGATCTCGGTATGAGCAAGAGCGACCTGGCGTCCGCGCTGGGCACCGTGCCCGAGACGCTGTCGCGGGCGCTCGCGCGCCTGCGTGACGACGGCGTGATCGAGGTGCGCGCCAAAGACGTCCTCGTGAAGGACGTGGGAGCGCTCGCGCGGACCGGGTCGGGCTACGGCGCGGGCTAGGAGGCTGGCCCGCCGCCGCCAGCACCGCGGTCCCTGGCCGCCTGAGCGCCCTTCTCCAGGGTGCTCGCCATCAGGAAGCCCCCTAGCAGGATGGCGGAAGCGACCATCTCGCCGGCATACAGGCCTCCCGACGCGCCGAGACGCGCCATGGAACCCGCTCCGCCGATCATGAGCGTGCCGATGATGATGAGCACGTTCGCCCACACGCGGTAGCGGAAGGCCTTCTTCGGCCAGAACTTGATGATGGACAGCACCGCGCCGCCCAGCAGCAGCAGCGAGCCCGGGATGTTGAACGGCAGGGACATGATCCGGGGGAACGTCCCGGATGCGCCGAGCGCCTGGCCACCGACCACGATGCCCGGGACGAGCTTGTCCATGAGGAGCTTCACCGTGAGGGTGCCGTACAGGAAGACCGCGAGACACACGAGATTGAAACCGAGATAGGCGTCGCCCCAGAGGCGCTTCTTGGCCACCAGGTACAAGGTGCCGTTGCCGAGGAACCCGACCAGCGACGCCGCGAGAACGATGTAGATGCGGTACACACTCGGGTTCCAGTGCTGGCTGTACTCGCTCCAGAACTCCATCACCGCCGCGACCGCGTAGAACAGGAAGCCGATCGCCCACATCAGCTGGTGCATCTTGCGCCGCGACGCGTACTGCTTGACGAGCAGGCCGACGTAGACGAAGCCAAGGGTCGCCGTTGCCAGCGGCCACGCCCAATGTGACCACACCGCGCTCGAACCCATCTGCCCACCGGTCCCCTCGTCGTGTCGCTGCGCGCGCACCGCGCGCCGGCGGCCCGTAAGCCCCCCACCTTTGTAGCGGAGGCCTTCCGGGTGCGCAAGGAGATGGCGGCGACAGCCGCTCGACCGGCTGTCGCCGCGCGAGCCCGCTTCGCATGCTTGGCACACTCGTTGCTTTCTTGCACGGACGGCTGGCGGCCCGTACATCCCCCCTCAGTACGGGGATCGCCGGCCCGCAAAGAACGAGACGCGTCCCCCCCGACGACGTCTCGTTCGCATTTCCGGGGCCGAGCCGGGGACTCGAGACGCTACAATCGGGACGTTCGTCCGCGAGCGCCCGAAGGGATGTCGTGACCGATCCGGTCGAAAGGCTCGTCAACCTCGCCATGTTCGTCGCGGCGGCTCGCACGCCGGTCACGTCGGCGCACGTCCGCGCGCGGGTCGTCGGCTACCCGGCCGGTCAGGACGAGGCCGCGTTCCTGCGGATGTTCGAGCGCGACAAGGAAGACCTCCTCGAGGCGGGGTTGGCATTCCGAGTCGAACGCACCGGAGACACGGAAGGGTACCTCCTCGACAGCGCCGCGACGTTCGCCAGGGACCTGACGCTGTCGCCCGAAGAGGCCATGCTCCTGCGATCGGCGGGCTCGGCGATGCTGGGCGACCCCTCCTTCCCGTTCGCCGCCGACCTGCGCATCGCGCTCACCAAGGTAGCGGCGGCGTGCGGGCCCCGCGCGGCATCGGCCAACGCGGAGAGCACCGTCGTCGCGCTGAGCGCCGACGAGGACCCGGCAGGCCAGGCGAGCGCTGTCGCCGTGCTGGCCGACGCCCAGGCGGCGCGGAAGCGCGTCCGCTTCGACTACACGACGGCTGCCAGGGCGTCGCGCCGCCGGGACGTGGAGCCATATGGCCTCTACCTGCAGGGGGGCCGCTGGTATCTGGTCGGACGGGACGTCGCGGCCGAGGGCATGCGGGTGTTCGCCGTCGCGCGCGTCCGCGACCTTGCAGCCAACACGACCCGGCCCAAGACCCCCGACTTCGACGCCCCCTCGGACTTCCACGTGCGCGATTGGATGCTGCTCCCGTTCCAGTACGGCGACGAGCGGGTCGGCGCGCTCGTGCGCTTCCACGGCGGTGCCGCCGCCCGTGCGGACGCTCTCGCCCGCGAACGTGGCGTCCTCACGAACGAGGCGGACGGCGCGGTCTTGTGGAGCGTGCCGATCGCGGACGCGACCGGCCTCGCCGCATGGACCGTGGAGAACGGGCCGGGCATCGATGTCCTCGATCCCCCCGAGGCGCGCGCTGCCCTTGTCGACGGACTCGCCAAGGTGGTGTCCGACCATGCCCGGTAGCCCCTCAGCGGAGCGAGCACGGCGGCTTCTCGCTCTGCTCCCCCATCTCAGCCGGCCGGGACGCCGGTCCCTGCGGGACCTGGCTGCCCTGTCGAACACCGACGAGGCCACGCTGGCGGCCGACCTGACGGCGCTGTCGTTGTGCGGAGCCGGCGACCCGGATCCGGAGGACCTCGTCGCGGTCTACGTCGAGGACGGTTCCGCGGTCGTGTTCGGCGAGCTACCCGCGCTGGGGCGGCCCGTACGGCTCACACCGGCCGAATCCCGGGCCCTGTCCACCGCGCTCGAGGCCTGCGGCCTTCCGCCCGGATCCGAGCTCGCCCGCCGCCTCGCGGGGATCGCCGGCGATGGCGAGACGGAGGCGGCGTCCGCCCCGGCCGACGGTGCGGGACTTTCCGACTCCGTCCGCATGCACGTGCTGCTTGCCGCGTGCGCCTCCGCGCATCGTGCCGCGCTCGTGACCTACACTCGACTCGGGACCGCCACCGCCGAAGAGCGGACAGTCCACCCCTGGCGTCTGTTCTTCTCCCGAGGGACCTGGTACCTGCGGGCGTGGGCCGTCGCGGACGAGGAGCATCCCATCGGCGGCGAGCGGACCCTGCGGTTGGACCGGATAGGGTCGGTCACGCCCACGAGCGGGACCTTCGAGCCGCCCGTCGACTTGCCCGACGAGATCGACGCGGCGCCCGACCCCGACGTCCTGCCGCGAGCCGAGATCGTGTTCTCCCGCGACACCTTGGACCTGGACGAGCGATCGTGGCCGGGATCGACGTTCGTGCGAAGCGAAGACGGCACGGTAGTCGCTCATGTCCCGTACGCGGGCACGCGTTGGATCGCCCGCAAGGTCGCGGCCAAGCTGGGAAGCGCGGTCGTGACGGCCCCGGCGGATGTGCGGGAAGCCGTGCGAAGCGTCGCTGCCGACGAATCGGCCCGCGCCGCGGCCGTGGACGGATAGGACTGGGACATGGACATGGGACAGGCTGGACACGATTTCGACCTATGGCAGCGCGTTTCTCACGACGGCGCCGTCCGCTGCGTGCTGTGCTCCGGCTCCTCTCCCGGCGCCGACCACGGATGGTGCGACGCCGCGGGCTGCCTGGTGTGCGACGCGTGCTGCGCCTCCCTGCTCGAGGGCGATCAGCAGCGACTCATCTCGATCGTGGCGAACGCGGGTCGGCTGGTGACCCCCGATGCTCTGTTCCGCTCGTGCGCGGGGTGCGAGCGCGGCCGGCGGATCTTCTCCGAGCGCCTGCTTGGGGCCGTGCTGGACGACGCGCCCTCCTGCTAGCGCCCGAAGCGTCGCCTGATACGCTCGACGAGTCGGGCTGACGGCAGCAGCTCCACGTCGCTCACCGGCAACGCATCCAGGAACCTGGCCGCATAGGGCTTCGAGCCGGACAGCCGACCATCCGCGATCACGACGCATCCCTCATCCGTGCTCGACCTGATGAGCCTGCCTGCGGCCTGCTTGAGCTCCAGTATCGCCTCCGGCAGGTAGAAGTCGTCCCACGCGCGGGGGTCGCGAGCGCGCCGCTCCTCGTACAGGGGGTCGCGGAGCCGGCCGAACGGCAGGCGTGCTATGACGACGCAGCGCAGGGTGTCGCCTTTCGCGTCGAACCCCTCCCAGAAGGACTTCGTGGCGAACAGCGAGACGTGCTCGTCCGCGAGGAACTCGTCCTTCACGCGCTTCGTCGAGACGCCGCGCGCTTGGAGCAGGAGGCGCAGGCCCTGCTGTTCCAGGGGGCCCGCGACGCGGTCGTAGAGCTGTTGCATCTCACGCCTGCTGGTGAACAGCGTGAGGACGGATCCGCCCATGGCCGTGTGGATCCCCATGAGCAGATCCGCCAGGGCCGCGAGATGCCGCCCTCCGGACGGCTCGGGCAGGTCGGTCGGGACGAACACCGACATCTGCCGGTCGAAATCGTAGCTCGAGTCCAGTCTCAGTGAGTCCCACGAATCGGGAGGAAGCCGATCGAGACCGACCGTGCGGGCGAAGTGCGAGAAGTCGTCCCCCGTCGCCATCGTGGCGGACGTGAATACCACCGAGTGCACCTCCGGGAAGAACCGCTCGAGCAAGGCGTCGCCGACGTCGAGCATGGATGCGGACACGCTGTCGCGCGTGTCGTCGCGCCGGCGAGAGACCTGGGCGCTGTAGACGAACGAGTCGTCCCCGCCGTCGAGCACCGTCTCGAGTCCCGCGAGCTGTTCGCCGAGACGAGACAGGAGGCCCGCCATGTCGGCGCGCGCGTCCACGAGCTCCTCGCCCGCTTCCTCGAGCGCTGTGAGCAGGTCTCGTCCCAGGGCGACGACGTCGCGGAGCCGCTTCGCGAGCGAGTGGCCCACTCCGGCCGCAACGGTCCACTCCGTTCGATCCCGCAGCGGGACGGTGACGTGCACCTCGGCGGTGTCGTACTCGGACTCCTCGATGGGCAGGTCCTTGAGGAAGTCGAAGAAGCTCTCGGCGATGGTCGCCGCGGTGGAGATCTCCGCACGCAGGCGGGTCGATATCCTCTCGATGCGTGCGGCCAGCTCATCGTCGCCCTGCTGGATGGCCAGCGTCCTGGCCTTGGATCGCACCGCGTCCACCGCCCCGCCGCGACCTTCCGAATGCAGAGCCGCGAGCATCGCGCCGAGCACCCGATGGTCGGCCGACACGGACAGCTGCTTGCGCGCCTCCGACTCCGCCGAGTGTGCCTCGTCGACGATCCAATAGCGCAGGGGCGGTAGGATGCCGCCCGCTGCCGCGGCGTCCCGAAACAGGAGGGCGTGATTCGTCACGACGATATGGGCGGAGCCTGCGCGACGACGCACCCCGTGCAGATAGCACAGGTTCGGGAAGAACCGGCAGCGCTTGCGGGTGCAGTCCTCGACCGAGCATGCGACCTGGGTCCGCCACGTCCCCCAATGCACGTTCACGGCGTCGAGATCCCCCCAGCTGGACTGCGCCACCCACATCGCCAGAGCCGCGATGTTGGCGAGCCTCTCGGGATCGACGTCTTCGCCCGCGCCGAGGAAACGGTCGATCTTGCGCAGACACGGGTAGTGCTCGTAGCCCTTGAGCGCCACGTAGCGCAGGTCGCCCCCGAGCGCCTCACACAGCTTGGGCAGCTCGCCGTGCACGAGCTGGTCCATCAGCGCGTTCGTCTTCGTGGCGACCCCTACACCGAGGCAGTTGCTCATCGCGAACGCCGCGGCGGGGACGAGGTAAGCGACCGACTTGCCCACCCCGGTCCCCGCCTCGACGGCGAGATGGCGGCGCTCGGCGAACGCGTCGAGGACCGCGTGGGCCATCCTCAGCTGCTCGGCACGGGACTCGAAGCCGTCGTACATCCGTCCGACCGCGCCCGCCTCGGCGAACTCGGCAAGAACATCGTCGGGGTCGGGGCAGACGAGCTCGCGCTCGTCCGCGTCCGCCAGTCCGGGCGCGTGGTGCCCACGCACCGAGTCCGCGCGGAGTCGCTTGAGATCGAACGCGCCCGCGCGCCCGCGCGCGGCGGCGCGGCCAAGGACGTCACGGAGCGGCCAATCGGTGCCCGGGGACAGCGCCGCGATACCCGCCAGGAGCTCCAGCGGCAGATCCTCCAGCCCCGCGAGCGCCACGCGCCAGACCCGGAAGAGCGCCTCGGTGTCGTCCGCCGCCCGATGCCCGGGCAGCGGCAGGTCGAAGGCCTCGGCCAGATCGCGCAGGCGGTGGCTGCGCAGCCGCGGCAGGCTGATGCGAGTGAGCTCGAGCGAGTCGAGCCAGCGCCCCGCGATGGTGCGCCCGAGACGCCGTGCGGCCTCCTCGACGAACACTCTGTCGAAGTCCGAGTTGTGCGCGACGATGTCGCGGTCCCCGATCAGATCCAGGGCCTCCGCGACGGCCACCTCCACTCGCGGGGCGCCGACCAGCGCGCTGCCCTCGATGCCGGTGAGCTGGGTTATCTCGCGCGGGACCGGCACTCCGGGATCCACGAGCGTGCTGTACCGCGCCACGACGTCGGGTCCGCGCGCCACGAGCACCGCGATCTCCAGGACCCGATCCCGTGAAGGGTCGAAGCCCGTGGTCTCGATGTCGAGGTAGGCGAGCTCATCCTCGAGCCCAAGGTGCTCGGAGGCCGCGGCCGGCAGGCGAGCATAGCGCTCGGCCACCTCGGTATCCGTGCCGGGCGTGAGGAATCTGCGGAGCCCGGCGGGGACGGGCGGGCGGGCGGTCTTGGACATGGCTTTGACGATAGCACGGAGCCCCGACACCTTGAGGCGCCGGGGCTCCGTGGGAAACGATTCGGTGCGGGTGCTACTTCATCGACACGGCGCGGCTCTTCACGACCCAGTCGTTGCCGTTCTTCACGAAGGTCCAGAGCACACCCCAGGTACCGTTGGCGCCGAGGTTCTGTTCGACTTCCACGGTGGTGTCCGTGCCCGCCGCCTTGGACGAGACGACCTTGAAGGTCGTCATCCCGTAGCCGGTCTGGGTCTGCTTGAAGCCGTCGACGGTACCGCCCTGCTGGCTGGTCGCCGGCTGCATCTTGAAGGCGACGTCCCACTTCTTGTCGAGGATCGCCTGGTAGTACTGCTTGACGAAGTTCTCGGGAGTCGTGCCGGCGGGGACCTTCGTCGCCGTCGCGGCATCGAAGGCGGCGGCGTTGGAGGAGCCGACGCCCGGCATCGAGGTCGCGGTCGGTGTGACGCTGGCGCCGACGGCGGTCCCGGCTGCGTTCGTCGGGGTGGCGCTCTGGCCCTTCACGACGACGACGGCGATGACCACGACGAGCAGCAGCACGACGGCGCCGAGGAGGTACAGGACGGTCTTGTTGGGAGCTTGCGCGGGAGCGGGGGCCATCTATCTTCCTTTCGTGCGGAACGGGACGCTTGCCTGAACGTGGGCACAAAGGTGCCAGTCCGTTAGGATACGCGCCGGAGGCCGCGTGCACAACGGCACGCGTTGCCTCATAAAGAATGTACTCGAAACCGATTCGATGCCTCAGAAAGGAAGGTACTCGAACCGGCCCTCGCCGGATCGACCGGCGAAGGGCCAAGAGGATGCCGCTTTCGATGACTGAGAAGCAGGCAATCACGCGC
>JANYAK010000012.1 GCA_025361335.1 Coriobacteriia bacterium | reverse complement strand
CGAGCGCTTCAAGGCGCGGGCGGCTCGGCTCGTGTCTCGACTGGTCGTGACGACCGCACCCTTCTTCAACGACGTGCCGTAGGCCTGGGCGAGGCGCGTCGCGACCTCGGCCGTGATGTCGACGTTCGCGATGCCCGCGGCACCGCGTCGGCCGAACAACGTGCGCGCGCCCTTGGTCTCCCACACGATCGACGACGTGATCACCGCGCCCGCGTCGACCGATTTGAACGGGTACACCTTCACGTCGGAAGTGATGACGGCCTGCTCCCCCACGAAGCATTCGTTGCCGAGCACCGCGCCCGGTTCGATGGTCGAGTTACTGCGCAGGTCACACGCGCGGCCCACCACGGCACCACTCACCCGGGCCGAGGATCCGATGTAGGTGTGCTCGTGCACGACGGATCGCACCACGTGCGCGTCGTGCTTCACCACGACGTCACCGCCAAGGACCGAGTGCTCGCCCACGTGCGCACCCGGTTCGATACGACAGTTCGGTCCGATAATGGCCGGGCCGTCGACCTGCGCGTCGGGGTCGACGTCGGCGCCTTCGCCGAGCCACACGTTCTCCCGCATCCGAAAACCATCGATCTCGACGGTGACGAGACCGTCGAGGATGTCGTGGTGCGCACGCAGGTACGCGTCGAGGGTGCCTACGTCTTCCCAGTAGCCGTCGATCACGTGCCCGTATAGCTGCTCACCCTTGGCGAGCGCGGCCGGGAACACGTCGGCCGAGAAGTCGACGACCTCGTCGGGCACGATGAAGTCGAAGATGCCGGGTTCCAGCACATAGATCCCGGTGTTGATCGTGTCCGAGAACACCTGCCCCCACGTGGGCTTCTCCAAGAACCGCTCGATCCTGCCGTCGGAATCGGTGATGACGACACCGAACTCCAGCGGGTCCGGCACATGCTTGAGAACGATGGTCGCGGTCCCACCCTTCGACTTGTGGAACGCGATGACCTCCTTGAGGTCCACGTCGGTGAGCGAGTCACCCGAGATCACGATGAAGGGCTCGTCGCCGATGAGCGACTGGGCGTTCTTGACCGAGCCCGCGGTGCCCATCGGCTTATCCTCGATGGCGTACTCGATGGACACGCCCCACTCCTCGCCGTCGCCGAAGTAGTCGCGTATCACCTGCGGCATGAACTGTAGTGTGGCGACGATCTGGTCCAGCCCGTGCCAGTGGCAGAGCCCCACGATGTGCTCCATGACAGGATGGTTCACTATCGGGACCATGGGCTTGGGGCGCAGGCTGGTGAGCGGACGCAGCCGCGTCCCCTCACCTCCGGCCATGATGACCGCCTTCATCTCCACCTCTTTCAGCTACCGGACAGTGACGGGCGGGGCCGATCCGATCTCAGACGGCTGGGATACGCGCCTCGTGATGCTCGCCCGCGACGACGGCGGCGTACGCGCGCCTGGCGAGCACTGTGTACTGGACAGCGGCGGACATCGAGAGCGCCACGCCGAGGAACACGAGGTACGCGCCGATAGGACGCGCCCCACCCACGGCGAACGACATACGTCCCAGCGTCACGTGGGCGAACACGGGGACGCCGATCCACCCGACGTTCCAGACGAGTCCGGCGAATCCGGTCAATAGGACAGCCGTGGTGGTCTTGCCGAGCCACGTGACATCAAGGCGGCGGCCGTGCCGCTCCAGGACCCACGCGCCGTACAGCAGGTACACGTCCCGCCCGATGAGCAGCACGAGGAGCCATAACGAGACGCGCCCCACCACATACAGGCCGATGAGCGCCGAGGCGATGAGCAGTCGGTCGACCAGCGGATCGATGATCTTGCCGATGTTGGTGACATGCCCCGTCCTGCGCGCGATGAGGCCGTCGAGCCAGTCCGTCGAGGCAGAGAGCACGAACAGCGCGAACGCCAGCGTGTCGTTGCCGCCGTCCACGAGGGCGAGATAGAAGAAGGGGATCAGGACGAGACGCAGCACGGTCACGACGTTGGCGATGGAGAAGACGTCACCGCTGTGGTCGGTCCTCGTGACCTCTACCACCAATTCCTCCTCTTGAAGAGCCACAGCATTCCGACGGCGATGGCGAGCATCGACGCTATGACCGCGCCGAAGGACCAGACGGCGGCGGTCGACGGCCACATCCCGACCGTGAGATTCATCCCGTATATCCCCGAGATGAGGGTCAGCGGCATGAAGATGGTCGCAACCACGGTGAGCTGCTTCATGATCGCGTTCATGCGGTTGTTGACCGACGAAAGGTATATGTCCATCGCCCCCGATGCGACGTCCCGATACGTGTCCACCGAATCGGCGACGCGCGCCAGGTGGTCACCCACGTCCTGGAAGTACAGGTACGCCTCCTGACTGATGAGCGTCTCGTGGCGGGCCATCGCGCGAACGACATCGCGCTCCGGCCCGACGACTTTGTGCAGGGCGATGAGGAGCCGCTTCATGGTGTAGAGCCGGTGGAGCTGGCCGTCATCGGCGCGCTCGAGCAACTCGTCCTCGATGCCGTCGAGCTGCTCGGCGACGTAGTCCACCGCCGGGAACACGTCGTCGACCGCTCGGTCGAGGACGGCGTGCAGCGCCCACTCCGCGCCCCGCGCGAGCACCGGATCGCCCGATGCGAAGACGTCATCCAGCACGGGTGAGGCACCCTGGTGAGAGGTGATGAGGAATCCGCTGCCCACGAACACGTCCAGCTCGTCGTAGGAGATCCTGTCGTCCGGCTCCATCCGGGGCACCAGCCAGACCAGGAACAGCGATTCGGGATAGGCGTCGATCTTGGGCCGTTGCGGGAAGCGCAGGCAATCTTCGAGAGCCAACTGGTGCAGGGAGAACTCCTTGCCGAGCGCCGTGAGTGCATCGATGTCCGGGTCGACGACGTCGACCCACACGGGCCCGCTTGAGCGGACCTGGTCGAGGCGGTCCAAACCGCCCATCCGCAGCTGGCCGCTCTCCATCCATCGAACGGTGACCGTCGCGGGCATGCCGCGCCCCCTCCCCTCGTGCTGCCGGACGCGGCGGATACCCCCTCTCGCCGCGAGTCCATTATGCCCGAGGTGAGCGACGGCCGGTCGGCTCGGCAATGGCCGGGCAACCGGGCAGCGATGGGGGCGCGGCCGGCGGAGCCGCTCAGTGATCGAAGACGCCCTCTAGTTCTGACGCCCCTCGATGGCCGCGAGAAGGATCGCTGCCGCGATGCCAAGGCGCCGGTCGAGTTGACCAGCCGGATCCATCGAGAAGTCGACGTCCACCTTGTAGACGAACGGGTTGAACGCCTGATCGATGCTGCCGACCTTCTGCCCGCCGGTCGCTTCCGGGAAGAAGATGTCGTACTTCTGCGGCACGAGGTTGGTAAGCAGGCGGCGCACCAGCGCGAGAGCCATGCTGTCCTCGATCAGCGTGCCGATCTTGTTCTCTGAGGCGTCGAGCATCTCCCACTCGTCACGCAGGAGCGAGCGGCCGCCGCGGCGGCGCATGACGCCGACTTTCTCGCCCGACGTGGAGTCGGTGATGTCGTAGGAGGCGGAGAAGTCGATGACTTGGCGAGCCTGGATGCACAGCAGCTCGCGGGTCTTCGCCTCGTCGGCGTAGACCCGGATGTCCTCCTTGAGCTTGAACGCCTTCTGCTCGGAGAATGCAGCGAGCGCGCCCTGTGCGTCCCAGACGTGGAATGCTCCTCCTGCAAGCTTGAGCACCTTGCGGCGTACGACGTACCGGGTGCCGACGAACGTTCCATGTATGCCCACGCGACGTCCTCTCCAAGGGTTCGCGACTTCGTGCTAGTCATGATACATACGGGGCAGAAACGCAACCCGTCAGCGACACGATACGCGACAGACTCGGAAGACGGCCCCAGCGACCACGTGCGCCTTCCGACCGCAAAGCGCACAATCATCTAGCTTGCACAGTGAGCTGGAGATTGGGGACGAGATGAATGCAGAGAAGGTAGCGATCCTGGTCGACTCCTGCTCGGACGTTCCGAGGGAGTACCGGGGCCGGTACGACATGTACGTGGTGCCCCTCACCATCATCTACAAGGACGCCGAATACCGCGACGGAGTCGACATCCAGCCCGAGGACGTGTTCGCGCGATTCTCCCAGGAGATCCCCTCGACGTCGCTGCCGAGTCCGGCGACGGTCGCGGACGTCTTCCGAAAGATCAAGGCCGACGGCTACGACAAGGTGATAGCCGTCATCATCTCGAGCGGACTGAGCGGCACCTACGAGTTGGTCAAGAGCTTCGGGCCCGCTCCTGAGGGGCTCGAGACCTGCTGCATAGACACGCGAAACATCGGCATCGGCAGCGGCTTCTCCGCCATACGCGCCGGTGAGCTGATCGAGAAGGGCCTGCCGTTTTCCGAGGTGTGCCGCCAAGTCGAGGAGGCCGCCCGGCACACGAGGTTGTTCTTCTGCGTCTCGACGCTCGAGTACCTCATGAAGGGCGGCCGCATCGGACTCGTATCGGGCATGCTGGGTACCGTGCTCGACCTGAAGCCGGTCATCTCGTGCAACGCGGACGGGATCTACTACACCGTGGCGAAGGCAAGGGGGCGCAAGAAGTCGCTCAGAACGGCGCTCGAGTTGGCCGTCGAGGCCGCGAAGGGGGCCAAGGAATACAACATCACGGTGATGCATGGGGCCGCCAAGGAGGAGGCCGACGAACTGCTCGCCGACCTCAAGGCGCGGTTGCCGGACTTCCGCATCGCGATCGAGGGCCAGATAACCCCGGCGCTGGTCGTCCACACGGGACCCGGTCTCATCGGCATCGGAGTCCAGCTCTTGGGATGAGCGCGGGTCCTATCCTTCTTCAGCATGCGGCCTGCGGCGAGGACGTCTCCGCCGACCCGTGTCGGGCTGGTTTGGGCCGTCCAGCGAGAAGCCATCGCCACCGCGCCCGAGATCCCCGGGATCGAGTTGAGCGGAGCCCCCTTCACGAGGAACTCGATCCTCGCCAGCCGCGCACGACGGGAATCTGCCTGGCCCTCGCTTCAGCGGATAGACGCAACGGGGCACCCGAAGGTGCCCCGCGTAATCTCCTTGTCGGCCATATCAGACGCTCCCCCCACGACGAGACCGACTACCGCGGGGAGTCCTCAGACACTCTGGTGCGAAGCAGGACGATGCCTAGCCAGATGAACCAGACGATCTGGAGAAGGCCGAAGGCGTAGCGGGCGTCCAGCAGAACCGGGACGGCCGAGGCGATCCCCGCGATGCCGATCACGATCCCGAGCCAGTTCAGTGCTTTGGGAAGAGCACGGGTGCGCAGCGCCGCCACGCTGACGAGCAGGACCCAGAGGCCACCGAGAAGCTCCCCTTGCCCCGAGCTGAGCCCGTCTGCCACCGGCTCGATCACCTGCCACAACGACGCGGCTTGCGCCGGGCTCTTGGCCATGAGCCCGACCGCCGCTCCGGCGCCGTAGTTGAATACCAGTCCGCTCGCGACGAGCATGCAGGCCCAGATGAATCCCACCACGCCGCCCACGGCCGCGATGCTCGGGGATCCCGACAGGCGCTTCGACAGCACCAGAGCCAGCGTCCCCAGAACGATCCCGAACACCACGTAGGTGACCAGATCCATCACGTACATGCTGTTGTGATGGACGGCCAGGGCGGCCACCTTCTGAGCAGGACCGGCCAGGCCCTGGAGGTTCACCACGAGAAGGAAATACGGCATCGCCACGAGGTAGGCGGCTGCGAGATACAGTGCGGCCACTCCTCCTGCCTTCTGCTGTCTAGCACTTTGCCGGGACTCCGTCGGTCGTCTTCGACGCGGTGGCGGTAGTCCTGTCCGATGCAAGCGCAAGGCAGCTGGCCAAAGAAGGCGCCGCGGTGGATTTCGTGCGGGATGCGTTCGGCCACCTCAAGGCGATCGCCGCCAGCGAAGGTGCCAAGGCACTCCTCAAGGCCGCAGGCGTCACTGCAGACGGCGGCGTCACCGACACCGCCGACCCCAAGGTGTTCATCAAGGCGGCGAAGACGCGCCAGTGGGCACGCGAACCGAAGGTGCGCACACTGCCGTAGACACGTCCCGCCTTGGTGGATCGATCGGCGGCGCCCCGTCTTCGCTTCCGGAGGCCGGGGCGCTGCCACGTTCCGGCACGGCAACCGACGGCGACTCCGAGTCAGGCGCCGACTCCGAGCCAGCGCCCGGCGAAGTAGCCGATCGCCGCCACGACGGTATTGAGGGCGGTGCCCCAGACAAGATCGGCCGCGGAGATCTGCCACGCCCAGCCCCGGATCGTAGCGAGGTTGGTCAAGTCGTACGTCGCGTAAGCCAGCATGCCGAGCAGCGCGCCACGCCAGACCGCGCCCACGACAGAGCCCTCGCGCAGCCCCGGGAGCACCGCGAGTGCGATGAGGCCGACGATGTATACGAGGTAGAAGGCGACCGCCACACCGAGGTTGGGCTTCTCCGCGAGCAGCGATCCGAGATAGGGCTTGTACAGGCGCGGGGTCGCGATCGTGATCCAGATGAAGTCCAAGGCCAGAAACGGCACCACGCAGGCGACGTACAGGCCGACCGACTTGCCAACGTTCATCATCGTGCTCCATTCATCCGGATCTGCATCACGTCGATCTGGCCACTCTCGAAACCGACCTCGCAGTACGTCAGGTAGTAGCGCCACATGCGCACGAACCGGTCGTCGTAGCCCAATGCGCGCACTTGCGGCACGACGCGCTCAAAGCGCTCGGCCCAGTCGCACAGCGTTCGCGCATAGTCATGCCCGAAGTTGTACGCAGCGCCCAGGCTCAAGCCCGCGGCTGTCGCTGCTCTTCCGAATCGCTCGACACTCGGCAGCATCCCCCCGGGGAAGATGTAGCGTTGGATGAAGTCGGGGTTGCGGCGGTAGTCCTCGAACACGGCCTCGTCGATGGTGATCGTCTGCACGGCGGCCGCCGCCCCCGACTTGAGGAGACCCGCGACGCGGTCGAAGAACGTCGGCCACCAACGCTCCCCGACCGCCTCGAACATCTCGATCGAGACTACGCCGTCGTAGATGCCCGAGGCGTCCCTGTAGTCCTCCAACCGGATGTCGACGAAGTCCTCGAGGCCCTCCTCAGCGACGCGGCTACGCGCGTACTCGGCCTGTTCGGTCGAGAGCGTCAGACCCGTCACGCGGCAGCCGAGCGTCTTGGCAGCGTGGATCGCGAAGCCACCCCAGCCGCAGCCGATCTCGAGCAGGTGCTCCCCGCCCGTGGCGCCCACCGCCTGCAGCATCCGGTCCCATTTGGTGCGCTGGGCTTGCGTCAGATCCTCGGTGGCGTCAAAACACGCCGCCGAGTAGGTCATCGTCTCATCGAGCCACAGAGCATAGAACGGGTTGCCCAGATCGTAGTGGTACTCGATGTTGCGTCTCGACCCACACCGGGGGTCGTTGTCGTGCAGCCGATGCCAAAGTCGCTGGAACGGCCGGCGCAGAACCGGAAACCCCGCCATCCAGCCCGCCGAGATGTTGGCGAGTCCGAGTTCGAGCACAGCGTGAAGATCGGGCGTGTCCCACTGTCCCTCCATATAGCCCTCAGCGAGGCCCACGTTGCCGCCGAAGAGGAGCCGTCGGGCGAGGGCGGTGTCACGCACTTCGATCCGCGCCGTCTTTCCCGGCTCTCGGCCGCGAAAGACATGGTCGGTGCCGTCCGGCAGGCCGACGACCACCTTGCCCACGCGCAGGTCGCGCAAGACGGCGCCAAGTCCGAGTCGCGACGGATCGAGCAACCGGCGCTGTGTGGTGGCCGCGGTGTCGGTCACAGAGAGATCTCCTCGGCGGGCGGCGGCGTGTGCGGAAAGAAAGGTACCCGTTTGAGTGCCAGCTTGAGCGCCTGCCAGTGGATACGCATGAGCCCGACCATGCTGATGGGCCCGTGGTGCAGCACGGTTCGCAGCAGCGCGGCGTCGGTCAGCTCCTCGGCTGTGAGAGTGAGGGTCGTGGCCAGCATCTGCGACCCGCACACGATGTCGCGGACGGTGACCGAGAGCTTCTCGGCCGGCTCGGAGAAGGCGAACTCGTAGGTGACGTCCTCGCGCTGCACGAACGGAGACACGTAGAAGGCCTTGGCCATGGTCGGCCTGGAACCCCAGTCGAACGGCTGGCCGTGGTTGTGCAACAGGTAGTTGTGACGGTCGTGGAAGGTGTTGTGGACCTCGGCGAGAACGGCAACCGGAGCGCCGTCCGCCGAGAAGCAATACCAGAACGACACCGGGTAGAATCGTGCCCCCAGGACGCGCGGGAACGCGAGCAGCATCACGTGGCCGCCGGCGAGGTCGATCCCCACCTTCGCAACAAGGTCATCGATCCATGGGCGCAGCGGCGAACCATCGCGCGGTCCGTGATCGGCGTCCCAGAACGAGATCGGGCCCGGCACGTTATGCGAGAAGCGGCGCAGCGTGGCATCGAGCAGGTCGAACTCGTCGAGGTCCAGCGCGAGATAGTAGACCGGGTAGCGAAACGCGTTGCGCGCCGGCCGCACGCGTTCGTGCGCGACCCATCCGGTGTAGAGGCGACTCCTCACGAGCTCGGCTCGGTGTCGGGCTCGTGTGGCGCAGCCGCCGCATAGGGCTGTTCCTCGAAAGCGACGAGTGGGGCTTCGCTGGGCAACAACCTGCGTGTCTGCCCGAGCATCGGCACCGGAGCGGCCGCCCTGACCCGAGTGCGGGACGCGTCGAGCTCATCGCCCCACGGCACGACGGCGCCGAGCGCCTCCGCGATGCGAACGCCGGAGAGCAGCCCGTCCTCGTGGAACCCGTAGCGGGTCCAGGCGCCCGCGTACCATATGCGATCGGTTCCTTGGATGGACGGCACGCGCGACTGCGCGGCGACGGCCGCCTGCGAGTACATCGGGTGCATGAACGAGAGTTCGGCCAAGACCGCTCCCCCGGCGGGGTCGTGGTCGCGGTTCAGCGTCTCCATCACCGTCGGCGTTCCGGGCGGCAACTGCTGAAGCGTGTTGATGCGGTACGTGAGCATGAGCATCGCCTTGGTCATGTCGCTCGACTCCGAGTACCAGTTCCACGACGCCCATGCGCGACGCGAGTGAGGCATGAACGACTCGTCCGTGTGGATGACGACATCGTTGCGCCAGTACTTGAACGGGCCCAGGACCGACTGCTCCATCGCAGTCATCTGCTCGCCGAGGATCGCGGCACTCTCGGGCGGGTGCGTCGCGAGCACGGCCGCGTCGTAGTTGTTCGTGCGGGTCGCCGTCGAGACCCTCACGCCGGTGGCCGTGCGTTCGACCCTCTCGACCCCTTCGCCCTCGAAGACCTCGCCGGAGAACGTGCGCGACGCCGCTTCCACGTAGCGCCGTGCCCCGCCGCTCACGGAGAGCCACATCGGCTTGCCCGTGATGTGGAGGAGGCCGTGGTTGTCGCAGAAGTGCAGGAACGTCGAGGCCGGGTAGTCGAGCATGTCGCCGGGGGGCATCGACCAGATCGCGTCACCCATCGGGATGAGGTACCAGTCGGTGAACTCGTCACTGTAGCCTTCACGCCGCATGAGCTGGGCGACGGTGAGTTCGGCGACGGTGGGATCGGCCATGAGCCGGTCCGCGTCGTGCGAAAGTCGCAAGACGTCGCTCAACATGCGCAGGAACCTCGGGTTCGTGAGGTTCTTGCGCTGCGCGAACACCGTGTCCAGGCTCGTGCCGCTCCACTCGATGCCGGCGTCGCGCACCTGTACCGAGAAGGACATGTCGGCATCGTTAGCGCGGATGCCGAGATGCTGAAAGAAGCGCGTCAGGTTGGGATAAGTGCGCCGATTGAACACTTGAAAGCCCGTGTCGACCGGGAAAGGCCCCGCACCGCGATCCACATCGATCGTGCGCGTATGACCGCCGAGCCACGACTCTGCTTCATACACGTCCACGTCGTGCGCGGGCGAGAGCAGCCACGCAGCCGAGATGCCACCGATGCCGGAACCGATGATCGCTATCTTCACGTCCGCCTCCGCTGGCACTGCGGCACGCCGTCGGTGTCGCTGTGGGGAATGAACTCCACGCCGGGAAGATTCCCCAGTCACCCACGACTTTGACCGCGACCGACAAGGAGTCCCCGTGCCGAGCATCCTCATCACCGGCGTCTCGAGCGGCATAGGCAGGGCCTGCGCCAACCTATACGTCACGCGCGGCTGGGTGGTCATCGGGACCGTCCGTGATGCGTCGAAGCGGCCCGAGGGACTTGACGTGCGCGTGGGACTTGAGCTGCTCGACCTCTCCGTGCGCGGGAGCGCGACTGCGCTGGCCGAGCGGGTACTTGCCGGATCCGGCTGTCCCGACGTGCTACTGAGCAACGCGGGCTTCGTGCAGTTCGGCGCCATAGAGGACGTGAGCGCCGAGGAATTCGAGCGCATCTATCAGGTGAACCTGTTCGCCCAGCTCGAACTGATCCGCGGGCTGCTTCCGGCGATGCGGACGCGGCGCAGTGGCGTCCTCGCCAACGTGACGTCGCTCGGCGGAACGATGACGTTCCCCTTCTTCGGCGCGTACAACTCGACCAAGTGGGCGTTCGAGGGCGTGTCGGAGGGGCTCTGGCACGAACTCAAGCCGTTCGGAGTGCGGGTCAAGGCGATCGAACCGGGCTTCGTCGAGACCGCCATCTGGCGCAAGGCCCTTCCAGGCGCGCGAGCCGACAGCCCGGTGACCGAGCTGGGTGGCAGTGACGCCTACCGGCCTTTCCTGCGCGAGATGCTCCGCTTCGAAGCGGGCATCACGGACCGCACGACCCCGGAAGCCGCCGCCGAGCAGATCGCGCGGGCGATCGCCGACGAGGGCGATAGGCTGCGCTACCCGGTCGCCGCCTACGCGCGGCCGATCGTGACCGCGAGGCGCTGGCTCGGTGGCCAGTCCATGATGCGCTTCTTCCACAGGCGCTGGATGGGGTCGGACTCGGGATGACCGGGATCCAGCACTTCGTCTTCAAAGGGACGCCGGAGCGAGTCGAGCCAGACACCGGCTCGGTGAGGGGATCCCATGCTCGATGATGGGTCCAGGCCTAAGCGCGTCGTCGCCGTCGACGTCATGCAGCACGACTACGAGTACGTGCTCGTGGCCCCCGCCGGCTCCGACTTCGCGGCCGGCTTCGAGCCCGAGCTCACCCCCGAAGAGATGCTCCACCTCGGCGTCTTCGGTGGGAAGTACCTCACCGATTGCACCGCCGAGTTCCCCGACAGCTGGTTCGCGGGCGCCAGCCTCTGTCACGAGAGGCACATGCCGGAGCTGAACTACTTCGGCGTGAACGCCAGCCTTCCGCTCTCGGAGTGGCGGGCACGCGGCTGGATCCACTCGGACGATCCGCGCGGCTGGTTCCAGTGGTATTGCCGCTACTACATGGGGCGCCGACTGCCCGGAGAGGACGAATGGCAGATCGCACGCTGGCGAGCGTTTCGTCGACACGCTGGGCAGGTACGCAAGAACTGCCTGCCCGGCGACGACCGGTGTCGTCCAAAGCAACGACAGGCGCTGCTGAACTGGGCATACGATAGCAGGCGGCTCTAGTCCGACCCTCTCGACCAGCCGGGAACGTCGCGCAGGATCCGCTTCGAGGCCATCCGCCAAAAAGGAGATCGCCGTGCCAGCTTCCCAAGCCACTGCAGAACCGATCCGGCGACCCGCCGCGCTGCGCATCCTGGTCGCAGTGACTGTTCTAGCCACGATCGTGATGAACATCCTCGCCAATGCCCTGCCATTCTTCGGACGGGGCACCGGCGAGGTCTCGGCGCTCTATCCCACCTTGGTCACGCCGGCCGGCTACGTCTTCGCGATCTGGGGCCTGATCTACATCGCGCTGATCGCGTACTCGGTGGCGCAATTCCTGAAGCCGCTTACGACCGACCCGCTGCCCGATGCACTCGCGTGGCCGATCATCGTGTCCAATGTGGCCAACGTCGTGTGGTTGCTTCTGTGGCAGTCGCTCAACATCTACTGGACCGTGCCGGTCATGTTCGTGCTGCTGACGGCGCTGATCGCCGCGTACCGCGTCGCTCGCCGTGACCGGCCCAAGAACCCGTCAGCCATGGAGCGCTGGGCGGTTCGCGCCCCGCTGGGCCTGTACCTCGGCTGGGTGTCGGTCGCCACGATCGCCAACATCTCTGCCGCGCTCTACGCCGTAGAGTGGAGCGGCTGGGGCATTCCTGCCGCATGGTGGGGCGTGATCGTGCTTGTCGTAGGCGGGACGCTCGCATTCTTGGGCCTGGCGCGTGAGGGCGACGGGGTGTTCGCCGGGGTGTTCGTGTGGGCGTTCGCCGGCATCGCCGCTGCAACGTCGTCTTCACTCGTACGCGCGGCGGCGGGCGTGCTCGCGATCGTGATCGCGTTGGGGATCGTCGTCTCCTTCGTCGCGAGACGACGCAGCGCGTAGCCTCCGGATCACTGCAGCGCTACGACGCCGAGCCCCCAGTCTCTTCGGAGTCCCGTCGCCGCTTCGCGACCCCACCTGCGACGGTCACTCCCATCAGCCCGATCGGAATGACGCAGCAACATCCCGCGGCCCGAGGAACGGCCGATCTCGGTACAGCGGACCCCGCTGCGTATGCGACCCCGGCGGGAAGCACGAAGTAGATCGCCAGTATGACCCACGCAAGGGCTCGGGCTGGTATGCGACGTCGTTCCCCCGCCGAGACTCCTCCCAGTGAGGAGGTCGTCCACTCTCTGTCCCCGTGATCCCCGTGGCCCGCTCTGGCGGTTCGGTTCTGGTCATCCATGTCCGCTGCCTCCTTCGCCTCACTTGGTGGCGCAAGTACGATACCCGCCCGCCCGATGACCCAAGCCGCGCAGGACTGACGGCCGAAGCAGCCGGGTGGACAACACCAGACTCGCGCGGAGGCCCGCACACCATGAGACAATCCAAGGGCGAGCCCGAATCCCGGCGCGGCCGGAGCGCAGGCTCCACTCGGCGAGAACACGCACCGATTCGCGAACGGAGCGTCCGCATGACTGACGACGACCGAACCCGCACGATCGAACACGTGCGAACGTGGACGCTCACGGAGATCCTGTCGTTGCAGGTGCCGGGCCAGGGGCTGACCGTCCGAGAGTACATCGTGTCCCTCACCGCCAAGGAGGCGATGGACGCGAAGCTGGCCGACTGGCCCGAGCATGTGAGCACGTTCGACGCGGACTGCGACGCCGTGGTTCAGCACATGATCCGGCCAGACGACGGTGAGCTGCTGGTCCGCGTATGGGTTCGCCTTCTGGCGTTCGATCCGGGACAAGACCCGGCGACGTAGCCATCCAATCCCGCGTGACCTCATCGGAGGCGTCGATCTCGCCGGTGACGCGAAGGTTGCCTGGAATTCGTCGGTCGGGCTTAGGCGACGCTTTCTTCACCGCTGCGATCGGTGTGTGACCCGCGCCGCCGCGCGTAGACCTGCGTGAATTCAGCCCCCAGGAAGAGGATCTGCGCCGAGTAGTACACCCACGCAAGTATCGCGATCAGAGATCCCGCCGCGCCGTAGGCAGATGAGATTGAGCCTCTTCCCAGGTAGAGACCGAGGAGCTCCTTCCCCACAGTGAATAGGACCGCCGTGGCCGCGGCACCGGCGCGTACGTCTCCCCACGCGACGTCAACGTCAGGCAGGACCTTGAAGATCACCGTAAAGACCAATGTGGCCACGACAAGGGAGGCCGCGGCATTGATCAGTCCGATGACGACTTCGAGGCCCCCGAGCACACGACCGACGTACGCGCCGGCAAACGAGATCGCGGCGCTGATCACTAGGGATATGAGCAGCAGAAGACTCATCCCCGCAACCATCGCGAACGACAGGCATCTGCTCGTCACGAGGCCCCAGATCCCTCGTCGGCGCTCAGCCTCGATCTCCCAGATCGCATTGAGAGCGTCCATGAGCTGGCCGAAGACGCCCGTTGCGCCGAGCAGGAGCATGGCGATGCCGATCGCACCGGCAAGAAGACCGCTCTTGCCGACAGAGGCGCCATCCATGAGCGTAGCGACCGTTCCGGCGGCCTGTTGCCCGACCGCAGAGCCGACTTGCAGTACGATCTGCCCGCGAACCTGCTGACTGTCGCCTATCACCAAGCCTGCGATCATGGTCACGAGAATGAGCAATGGGGGTAGGGAGAAGACCGTGTAGTACGCGAGTGCGGCGGCCAGCCGAGGCACCTTGTGTTCTCGCCAGTCACCGACGGTCTCGCGAACGAGATCCCGAGCGGTCGTGGTCTTTGATGGCATATCGGGCAGTCCCCCCGTTTGGTCTCGGTGCTACACGTGGTGTCTTCCCCTCCGAGTCCTGAGGGCCGGTTGCCCGACGGGCCGATGGGAGTAGATTCGAGGAGCCGGACGCCGCGTCAAGGCCCGCAGCCGGGAGTTGATTCACGATGGACCTTCAGACCATGGGACGGATCCTCGGTCTCTTCGGTATCTCGATGTTGGTACTTGGGGCGCTGCTTTGGTTCGGCGGGCGCATGGGACTCGGGAGTCTGCCCGGCGACATTCGCCTCAACGGTGCCGGCTGGGGCTGCTACGTGCCGATCGCGACATCGATCCTGATCTCGCTCTTGCTCACGGTCGTGCTTAACTTGGTCCTGCGCTTCTTCAAGAGGTAACGGAGCTGCGCGAGCGGCGCATTCGTGTAGTGCGAAGGCGGCAACGCGCGTGAAGGAGACATCCGAGTCGCTGTCGAACCGCAAGGGTCTCCGAGCGGTCTCGCTGCACTACGCAAACGATGCGGAGTCCGGGTATTCCCGCGTGAACACGCGATCGGGCTTCTCATATCACGACACCAGCGGGAAGCGGATAACCGACGCCGAAGGGCCGGGAAACAGGCCAGCCGGGTGCCGCCGGAGCTACGTCCATCCACCGGTCGTTCGAGCCCACCGCGAAGGGGACTTCGCAGACCTGTGGGATGCGGCCGCCACGGGCGAGCCGGCGGCGGACGCGACGAGGGCGCCCCGAAGGACGCCTCGTAATGTGCTGGTCGGGCTTGGTGGACGCGTTTGCAACTGCCGCTCGCGACTCACAAGCGTGACCTGCGCACTGAAAGTCGCAAGGTCGTGCCACGCTCTGACGGCAGGCCGTTGGGCGAGATCTGATCGATTGTAAGCACTCACTGGCGACGCTCGCGCTGTTTCCGCGGCAAGACACAGCAGGGGCATCCGATGCCGCCCCGCGAAAGGCGTAGCCAGGTTGAGTCAATGCCCCGGATATGTGATGCCCTCTCCGTCCACCTCGGCGAAGGTGGTCAAGCGATGTGGCCGCGCGGAGCCGGGGCCGATGATGTCGTTCACGGTGATTCCCCGCACAATGAGCGCATCGCCGATCAAGGACCGATGGCACCGCCACGGGACGGCTTCGGCACACATGACCGCCTCGACACCCAGCCTTGCTTCAGACACAAGGTGCTCAATGGCGACGGCGAACTCCGGCGTCTGCATGTAGTCGGCATAACCTCGAAACGCGTAGTTGTGCCACCCGAGATTGGGTGAATCTGGTGTTGTATGTCGAAACCCGCCCAGCCCGGGCATGTGCTCGTATTCGATGCCAGCTTCGGACAGCCAATCCGGCAGCACTGAGATGTCGAACTGGGGATTGTGGCGCGAGCGTGGAACCGACCTCACGTCAGCGACCCGCGCGATCCCGAATTCACGCAGCAGTGCGACGAACTCATCCGAGGAACGCGTGGAGTGGCCGACAGTGTGAACCAGAAGACTCACGTCATCTCACCGTCGAACGTGCTCGCGAAGCCATGAGGTAGAAGCTTGCAGCGGATCGGTGAGGCCTCCATGCCTCGGCGCGGTGGACTAGCTCGTCGCGGCTCGCGGCTCGCCCCAGACCCATCATCTCCCCCGCTTGTGCGCGGACTCCTGGGTCGTCTACGGCAAGAATGTCAGGTCTGCCCAAGGCGTACATTAGGAATATCTCCGCCGACCAGGGACCAACTCCGCGAAGCCGCATGAGCTCAGAGATCGCCTCTTCATCTGTGAGCCTCTTCAGTCGGTCCGGGACGAAGTCCCTGACAAGGAATCGTCGAGCGATTTCCTGAACATAGGACGGCTTCTGACGCGACAGGCCGGCCGCGCGAAGTTGCGCGTCATCCGCTGAAGCCAGCGCCTTTGGAGTTATACCGAGGGTAGTAGACAGCCTCCCGAAGATCGCACTAGCGGCTCGCTCGGACAGTTGTTGACCGACGATCGAGCGGATGATTGCGACGAAAGGGTCCGACGGAGGCGAGAGCCTGACTGTGCCAACCCGGTTGATCACTGCGCCGAGGGCAGGGTCGGCGTCGGCGAGCGCCACAGAGACTTCATCATCAGACTCGTAATGGATTGAAGGCCTCATGAAGTGGTGTATGCCCATCGCGCTCGCCAAGGAGATCACACCGTCAGAGCCCCGTGACGAAGTTGACGCTCTTGGAATAGGGCGTGGCGTCGGGTGGCGAGAACGTGATCGCCACGGTAAGCAAGACGTGCGCGAGACGCGTTTGCACCCACTCTCGGCGCAAGTTGTGGGCATTCCCGTAGGTAGACGAAACGAGGCACCCCCAAGGGCACCTCGAAAAGTGCTGGTCGGACTTAGTAGACGCGTTTGTAACTTCTGCGAGCGCGCATGGTGGCTTGACTCTGCCGCTCCAGTAGTGGGCCGGCAGCGATCGTGCGCGACTGAGGGCACTCGGTCATTTTGCATCTGCTACAATGTAAACATTCGCTTACTTTAAGAGCACTCTTGGACGTAATATAAAGAATGGTTGACATTATGCTATTTGAGAACATGTCACCAACAGCCATCGCCGAGGAGTTGGGCGATCGGCTGCGAAATGCCCGGCTGAACGCAGACCTGACGCAAGCCGAGGTGGCGACACGTGCGGGCCTCAGTCGACCGACCGTGGTCGCCGCTGAGCAGGGACGTGTCCAGCTCGAGAACCTCGTCGCCATCCTCCTCGCGATGAACATGGTGAGCCAGCTGGACGCATTCCTCCCCGTGCAGAACATCTCGCCTCTCCAGCTCGCGAAGCTCAGAGGCCATGAGCGCCAGAGAGCATCGAGAGCCAAGAACAAGCCCACGCCGACTCGTGTCAAGAAGGATGAGCCCTCGTGGTGAGGGACGTCTCAAGAGTGAGGTACGGCGAGCTGGATGTGGGAGCAATCAGCTTCGACACCGAGACCAGCCTCGGCTCTTTCGAGTACGAGCCACGCTTCGTGAGGACAGGCATCGAGCTCTCACCGCTCAAGATGCCGCTGTCCGGCAGCATCTACTCGTTCCCCGAGGCGGATCCCGAGGTGTTCCACGGTCTGCCTGGGATGATCGCCGACTCGCTCCCCGACGACTTCGGCAACGCGGTGCTGGCGGCCTGGACCGCTAGTCAGGGTCGGTCGACCGCCGACATCACCCCCATCGAGCGCCTCAGGTACATCGGCCAGCGCGGCATGGGCGCGCTCACCTATCACCCCGCCGAGCGACGCAAGGGCCTGAACGCCTTACAGCAGGTCGAGATCGAGTCGCTCGTCGCGGTTGCCCAAATGGTTCTCGACGAGCGCGCGGACTTCGGTGTGCACCTCGGAGCGCACGGCCGTGAGGACGAGGACGCCATGCTCGCGCTGCTCTCGGTGGGCGTTAGCGCGGGAGGTGCTCGGCCCAAGGCGGTACTCGCGTTCAACGACGACTTCACCGGCGTGCGATCCGGGCAGGTGGACGTGCCCGACGGGTTCACGCACTGCATCATGAAATTCGACGGCGTGAGCGAGCGAAGCCGGAGCAAGGATACGTTCGGCGACCCGATGGGCTACGGCACGATGGAGTACGTGTACTACCTCATGGCGACCGCCTGCGGGATCGAGATGATGCCCTGCCGTCTCCTCGAGGAGGGAAACCGGCGTCACTTCATCACGCAGCGCTTCGACCGAGTGGGCAACCGCAAACGCCACGTCCAGACGCTGAATGCCTTGACGCACGTCAGCTACAAGCGGGCGGGATCCTACTCCTACGCAGAGCTGTTGGCGACTGCGCGGGAGCTCGGACTCGGCGCCGAGGACTTGATGCAGCTGTTCAGGCGCATGGTCTTCAACATCGTAGCTCGCAACCACGACGACCACTCAAAGAACGTCTCGTTCATGCTCGACGAAGAAGGCCCGTGGCGACTGGCGCCCGCGTACGACCTGGCCTACAGCTACAAGCCCGGAAGCCCCTGGGTCGCCAGCCACTGGATGGCACTCAACGGGAAACGGGAGGACTTCACGAGAGAGGACTTCTACACGGTCCAGCGGCTGAGCCCGCTGTTCACGAAGCGGAGAATCGACGAAGTGATCGACGAGACGGTCGAACATGTGTCGCGATGGGACGTCTTGGCCACCGAGCACGGTGTGCCCGGCGAATTGCGCGTGACAGTGGGCAGGAATCTGCGACTGGCGATCTAGCGGGGGGACCCCCATCCGCGACACGCCACGCCGGAGTGGCCGAGATCCAGAACGAGGTCACTACGTTGGAACTTCACCGTCGAAGTTGGCCGCATAGCGCGGCTGACCGAGACTGAGAACAATCAGCCGGCTGGACGGTCCTCCAGCAGCGACAGCACCGCGCGATGGAGCGCGGGCACTTCGTTGATCGCGATATCCCAGACGATCGCGAAGTCGACTCCCTCGTACTCGTGGATCAGGATGTCACGCAGACCGGCGATGTCCTGCCATGGAACATTGAAGTGGCCGCGCGAAATTCGAGCGGCAGACGCTTCACCGCCTCGCCAATGACCTCGAGGTTGCGCACGACCGCATCCTGTGTGCGCTCGTCCGTCGACCAAGTGGCTTGGTCGAGGCCTTCAACGTAGCGACTGACCCTCTCGCAACGCTCGGCGATGTCGGTGAGGCACACGCGCATGTCACGCGACATACTTCACCTCTCGCATCACGTGCTCCTTCAGCACCGGCTTCAGAGCAGCTGTACTGACGAGGTCGATCGTGACGCCGAGCAGCTGCTCGAGGTAATGCTTGAGACCCATGTAGTTCCTGAAGGTCGGACGGTCGAATTCAACGAGCACGTCGAGGTCGCTGTCGGCGGTGGCATCACCGCGTACGCGCGAACCGAAGACACCGAGACGCGCGACACCGAAGTCATGGCGAATCGCAACCGCGTTCTCGCC
>JANYAK010000035.1 GCA_025361335.1 Coriobacteriia bacterium | reverse complement strand
GTCGTGGTAACTTTCACTTGTACGGTGACCTTTCTTGCGGGGACTTTGGCTGTGTCGTAACTACCATTATCCCAGCTCAGAGGGTCACCGTCTTCTATTTCAAGCAGAAATCTCGATTGCTTCGTGGAGAATCGAGGCTAGAGTCCGAGCTACTTATCATGAGGCGCCCATCCGCGAGGATCGGCGCAGAGGGCCGAGGGACCGCACCCGAAGACGCCCCGGCAACCTGCTTCGAAAGTGAGGCAAGGTGCCAAGTTGCGGCAGGCTGACCGCCTGACAGATGAGGGAATAGCGTCGTCGCGCCTTCTGCGCGTTCACGCGGCCCTCGTCGGTGTCATGGCGGGGGTCGATTTGTATGTGGCTGGCGATCGGGCACCCGGACGGGGCGCGATCCGAAAGCGAAGGAGGCTGGGATGGCGCGGAATCATGTGTTCACGTCGGAGTCGGTGACGGAGGGTCACCCCGACAAGATGTGCGATCAGATCTCGGATGCCGTGCTTGACGCGATCATCACCCGCGAGGGCGAGCTCGCGAGTGAGGGCTACGTCACCGACAAGGGCAGCAAGGCCGACCCCGAGCACGTGCGCGTCGCCTGCGAGACCATGACGACGACCGGCCTCATCGTCGTCGCCGGCGAGGTGAGGACGCACGCGTACGTGGACATCCCCACGATCGTGCGCCAGACGGTCAAGGAGATCGGCTACACGCGGGCCAAGTACGGCTTCGACTTCGAGACGTGCGGCGTCATCACGGCGATCCACGAGCAGAGCCCCGACATCGCCATGGGTGTGGACCAGTCTGAGGAAGCCAAGAAGGGCGACAGGGACCCCCTCGACCTGATCGGCGCCGGCGACCAGGGCATGATGTTCGGCTATGCCTGCAACGAGACCGCCGCTCTCATGCCCATGCCGATCCACCTGGCGCACAGGCTCGCCGAGCGCCTGACCGCGGTGCGCAAGGCCGACGTCCTCAAGTACCTCCGTCCCGACGGCAAGACGCAGGTCACGGTCCGGTATGAGGACGACCGCCCCGTCAAGGTGGAGAAGATCCTCGTGTCCACCCAGCACGCGGAGGACGCGGATGTCGAGACGCTCATCCGTCCCGATCTCATCGAGCATGTGATCAGCCCCGTTCTCGACTTGGAAGGCGTGGACTGGTCGGGAGCCGAGATCTACGTCAACCCGACCGGGCGCTTCGTGGTCGGCGGGCCCATGGGGGACTCCGGCCTCACCGGCAGGAAGATCATCGTGGACACGTACGGCGGGATGGGCCGCCACGGCGGCGGCGCGTTCAGCGGCAAGGACTGCACGAAGGTGGACCGATCCGCCGCGTACGCGGCGCGCTGGGTCGCCAAGAACGTGGTCGCGGCCGGTCTGGCCGATCGCTGTGAGCTCGAACTCGCCTACGCCATCGGGGTCGCGCATCCGCTGTCGGTGCTGATCGAGACGTTCGGGACCGAGAAAGTCGACGTGGCCCGCATCGAGCAGGCCATCACCGAGACGTTCGACCTCCGGCCAGGAGCGATCATCCGCGATCTCGACCTTCGCCGCCCGATCTACCGCAAGACCGCGGCATACGGGCACTTCGGACGCGACGACAGCGACTTCACGTGGGAACGGACGGACCGCGTGGCCGAGCTCAAGGCGGCCGCGGGAGTATAGCGGGACGCTCCACGCGTGCGATGCGGAGGCCGCCGACGTGAGATGTCGGCGGCCTCCGCTATGCTTGGCCGGTGAACGGTTCCATGTCCGACTTCAGCATCGGAGGCGACGTGCTCGTCGCGCGCGTGATCGTGGACATCCAATCAAGGGAGCTCTCGGAGCCCTTCGACTACCTCGTGCCGGAGACGCTCGACGCGGCCGTGCGCGTCGGTGTGCCGGTGATCGTCCCGTTCGGTCCGCAGACGGCCGTCGGCTACGTTGTCGAGAGGACGGGCGGCAGCTCCCACTCGCCGTTGAAGCCGATCGGGGGCGTCCTCGGCGAGCCGCTGTTCCGAGTCTGGGCGCCGGAACTTGCCGACTGGATCGCCGATGAGTACGTCGCGACGCTCGCGGACTCCATGCGCCTCTTCCTGCCCCCTGGAGGCACGCCCAAGGTGGATCGCGTGTACTCCGTCGTCGGCGCCGTCCCCGGCGGGGGCGCCTCCCGTGCGGTCTACGACGCGGTGGCGGCTGCGGGAGAGCTGCGGGCCACCGACCTGCGTCGGCTGGGCGCGCACGCGCTCGACGCCGCAGGTCGTCTCGTGGCGAGCGGGGCATTGTCCCGTGAATACCGGCTCCGTCCCGCTGATGCGGGCCCGGTGGACGACCGCTGGGCCGAGCTCGTGGATGGAGGGACGTTCGTGCCCGCGGCGAACGCGACGATGCAGCGCGCGGTTCTCGACGCTCTGTCGCAGGGACCGGTGCGCGCCTCCGAGTTGGCGGCCCAACTCGGGTCCGTCGACGGGGCGCTGAAGCGGCTCGAAGAGGGGGGCGTGGTGCGTGTCACCCTGCGTCGGCGGATGCGCATAGCAGCACAGGCGCCTCGGTCGGCGCCTCGGCACGAGATCCTGACTGCGGGGCAGGCCGCCTCCCTTGACGCGATCGCGCGTGCCGCGCCCGGCGCGTCGGTCCTGCTGCATGGCGTCACGGGGTCGGGGAAGACCGAGGTCTACCTGCGAGCGATCGAGGATGTCCTTGCGGCGGGAGGGACCGCCGTGGTCCTCGTTCCCGAGATATCGCTGACCCCTCAGACGGTCGGGCGCTTCCGCGCACGGTTCGGCGAGACCGTCGCCGTTCTTCACAGTAGGCTCTCCGTCGGCGAGAGGTACGACCAGTGGGACCGGGTCCGGACAGGGGAGGCGAGGGTCGTCGTCGGCCCTCGGTCGGCCCTCTTCGCGCCGGTGACCGGCCTCAGACTGATCGTCATAGATGAGGAGCACGAGTCCAGCTACAAACAGGGGTCCGCACCCCGCTACCACGCGCGTGACGTAGCCCGTCGCCTCTGCGAGGCGACGGGCGCGGTGCTCGTTCTCGGCAGCGCGACGCCCTCGCTCGAGAGCATCGACGCATGCGAGCGCGGAACGAGCACCCTGGTGCGGCTTCCGGAGCGGGCGACCGGGGGCACGCTTCCTCCGGTCACGGTCGTGGACATGGCCACTGAGTTCGCGGACGGTCACCGCTCGATGTTCTCCCGCCCGCTGCTTGCGGGGCTCGAGCGGGTCCGCTCGGCGGGAGAGAAGGCGGTCCTGCTGATGAACCGTCGCGGGTTCGCGACGTTCGTCCTGTGTCGCGACTGCGGCTTCGTGCCCGAGTGCGGCGAGTGCTCCGTCTCCCTCACGTACCACGAGGCCGGAGGACGTCTCGTATGCCACCATTGCGGCCACGTCGAGGCGCTGCCGACGGCGTGCCCACGGTGCGGGAGCCTCTTTATGAAGAAGTTCGGAGCGGGGACCCAGCGCGTGGAGTCGGAACTTGCCGCGGCCATCCCAGGGTTGCCCGTCGTACGCATGGACTTCGACACGACGCGCGCCAAGGGCGGACATGAGCGTCGGCTCGCCGAGTTCGAGGCCCTTCCTTCCGGCATCCTCCTTGGGACGCAGATGATCGCCAAGGGCCTCGACTACCCGGACGTCACGCTGGTCGGCGTCATCAATGCGGACACCACGCTGCACATGCCGGACTTCCGAGCGGCCGAGCGCACGTATCAGTTGCTGGAACAGGTCGCGGGCCGTGCGGGTCGGGGAGACTCTCCGGGCGCGGTCATCATCCAGACGTACTGGCCCGACCACCCATCCCTGCGCGCCGTCGCCCAGCATGACCCTGACGCCCTGTACGCGGAGGAGCACTCCACGCGCCTTGCGCTCGGATACCCGCCCTATGGGCGCCTGGCGAACCTCACGTTCTCAGGACCGGGGCCGTCACAGGTCAAGGATGCCGCTACGCGAGCGGCCGCCCTCCTGCGGGGTTCGGCGCCCGAAGGCTTCACGATCCTGGGGCCGAGCCCCTCGGTCATCGCGCGTGTTCGCGGAGCTTATCGGTGGCACGTGCTGGTGAAGGCGCCGGTCGCTGCCGACCTGCCGGGACTCCTGCGCGCTGCGATGTCCGAGATGCCTCCCCATGAAGGCGTGTCCGTGGCGCCGGACGTCGACCCGCTCGACCTCATGTGACCCGTGGGCGGCACGGCCGTGTAGAATCGTGCCTGCGTCTCTGGGATCGCGAAAGAGCATCCGTATCCGTAGGAAGAGAGCGACGCACCATATGACCGATGGAGACCGCGCCCCGATGGACATACTGCTGCACCCCAACCCCGCGCTGAAGCAGGTCGCCCAGCCGGTCGATCCCGCCACCGACAGAGGCTTGAAGCGTCTTGCCGTCGACATGGCCAAGGCCATGTACCTGGCGCCCGGCGTGGGCTTGGCCGCCACCCAGGTCGGCATCCAGAAGCGCCTCGTGGTGTTCGACCTCGACGACGGGCTGGTCGCTCTCTGCAACCCCGAGATCGTCTCCAGGTCCGAAGAGACGGAGATCGACGACGAGGGGTGCCTGTCCTTTCCGGGCATCACCGTTCCGGTCGAGAGGTGCATCGAGGTGACGTGCGAGGCCCTCGACTTAGAGGGGCGCCCGATCCGCTTTGAGGGCGGCGGACTGCTTGCGCGCATGCTGCAGCACGAGATCGACCACCTCGACGGCGTACTGATGACGGACCGGGCCACCGCCTTCGACCGCAGGGCCGCTCTGCGGAGGTATCGCGATCTGCAGGAGGGCTGACGTGGGAGGGAAGGGCCGGGATCGCGTGAGGGTCGCATTCATGGGCACACCCGCCTTCGCTGTGCCGAGCCTGACTGCTCTGCTCGAGGAGCACGAGGTGGTCGCCGTCTACACCCGACCCGACCGACCTGTCGGACGAGGGCGACACCTCACGCCTTCGGCGGTCAAGGTGGCGGCCATGGGTGCGGCGCTTCCGGTCGAGCAGCCGGAGAGTCTGCACGGTGGCGACGCCGTCGCCACGCTGTCGCGATATCGGCCTGACATCGTCGTGGTGGCCGCGTTCGGGCTCATCCTGCCCCGAGCCATCCTCGAAGTCCCACCGCTTGGGTGCGTCAACGTCCACGCCTCGCTGCTCCCGCGCCATCGGGGGGCGGCGCCGGTGGAGCGAGCCATCCTCGAGGGTGACGATCGCACCGGCGTGTCGATCATGCGCATGGAAGAGGGCCTCGACACCGGGCCGTGGGCTATGCAGGTCGACACGCCGGTCGACGACCTGACGGCGGACCATCTGCGCCAGGTTCTCTCGGCGCTCGGAGCATCCGCTCTGGCGGAGGTGCTTCGCCGTATGGGCGACGGTCGAGTCACGTGGACGGCACAGAGTCCCGAGGGCGCCACCTATGCCGCGAAGATCACGGCCGCGGACACCGCGCTCGATCCGGCGCTTACGGTGCAGGCGGCGCTCCGGCGCGTGCGGGCCGGGGGGCCGACGGCTCCCTGCCGCGCGCTCCTCGCGGGGCGATCCGTGACGGTCGAGGTCGCCTCGCGAGGTGAGGGCGTCATCGAACAGGGGGTACTCGTGCTGGCCGAGGGCCGACTCCTCGTGGGGCTGCAAGACGGTGCGATGGCGGTCGACCGACTCGTGCCGGCCGGCCGTCGCAGCATGTCAGGCGCCGAATACGCGCGCGGCGCGCGGATCGAGCCCGGCGCGACATGGGGGTCGGCCACATGAGCGTCGCACCCGCGCGAAGAGCGGCCCTGCAGGTGCTTCAACGTGTCCGCGAGAGGGGTGCGTTCGGCCCCGAGACTCTGGACGCGGTACTCACCGCATCGGGGCTCGAGAAGTCGGACCTCGCGCTGGCCACCCGGCTCGCGTACGGCACTCTGCAGACGGAGGGCGTTCTCGACGAGGCGATAGACCGCCTCGCGTCGAGGCCCGGCGACCTGGAGCCGCGGGTGCGCGATGCGCTGCGCCTCGCGGCCTACGAGATCCTGTACGCACGGACTCCCGCGCGAGCGGTCGTGCATCAAGGCGTGGAGGCCGTGAAGCGGATCCGGCCCCAGGCGGCTGGCCTGGCCAACGCGATCCTGCGCAAGTTGGCCGCCGAGGCGCCCGACTTCCCGTGGGGCGACCCGGACACCGACGACGACGTCCTGGCGCGTGCCACGGGACACCCCCGCTGGCTCGTCGACCTGTGGATCGCGGACTTGGGGCGCAAGGATGCTGTCGGTCTGCTCCACGGCGACGCCGAGCCCGCGCCGCTGTACCTGTGGCACAACCCCTTCGCGGGGTCATTCGGCGAGGTCCTGGAGCTCCTCGAGGGCGAAGGGGCCGATCCGGTGTTGTGCGAACCCCCCGGTTGCATCGAGGCGCGCGTGCCCGCGGCCGCGGTGCGAAGCGAAGCCGTCGCGTCGGGACGCGTCCTGGTGTGCGACGCGGGGGCGCAGGTGGCTCCCCGCGCGGTCGCTCCGCGTCCCGGCAGTGTCGTCGTCGACATGGCGGCCGGGCGCGGCACCAAGACCGTCATGCTCCAAGCCGTCGCCGTCGCCGCGGGAGGACCTGCCGCGGTGTACGCGATCGACATCCACCCCTTCAAGACCTCGGTACTCGGCAGGCGGATGGAGCGTTTCGGAGTGCCGGACGTGACCGTGCTGACGGGGGACGCGACGGACGTGGCGTCCATAGCCGGCGTCCCCGCACCCGGCTCGGTCGATTCGGTGCTCCTCGACGCGCCGTGCTCGGGCCTCGGGACGCTGCGCCGCCGCGCCGACAAGCGCTGGCGCCTCAAGCCGGAAGATCTGACGTCGCTCTCCTCGCTGCAGTCGATGCTCCTGTCGCAGGCCGCTTCGCTTGTCCGGCGGGGCGGTGTTGTGGTGTACTCGACCTGCTCGACAGCCCGGATCGAGAACCACGACGTGGTCGCCACGTTCCTTTCGGGGCCCGACGGTCGCGAGTTCCGGACGCGCGACCTGTCGGCGACGGTGCCCAACGCGTGGCGCGCGTGGATCGGCGTTGAGGGCTGGCTTCAGACAGTGCCCGCGATCGGCGGGCCCGACGGCCACTTCGTGGCGGCGCTGGAGCGCAGGGGGTAGAGGGTGCGGGGCCCCGCCGGGGCCGGGCGGCGACTCAGGAGGACACATGCGTACGACGCGGATCGTGGAGATGCTCGAGGTCACCGAGGCGGCGGCGCTCGCCGCCGGCCGATGGATGGGCAAGGGCGAGAAGAACCTCGCCGACAACGCCGCCGTCGAGGCGATGCGCCAGGCGTTCGACATGCTCGACATCTCCGGCGAGATCGTCATCGGAGAAGGGGAGCGCGACGAGGCCCCGATGCTCTTCATCGGCGAGAAGGTGGGCCGCGGCGGTGAGGAGATCGACATCGCGGTCGACCCCTTGGAGGGCACCAACCTGACGGCCTACGGTCAGCCCAACTCGCTGGCGGTGCTTGCATTCGGGCCGAAGGGCACCCTGCTCAACGCGCCCGACACCTACATGATGAAGGTCGCGACGGGGCCGAGCGCGGCGGGCGCGATCCACGTCGACGCGACGCCCACGGAGAACGTCCGCGCCGTTGCCAAGGCGCTCGACCGCGAGCCCGAGGAGATCGTCGTGTGCATCCTCGACCGCGAGCGGCACGCAGGCATGATCGAAGAGGTGCGCCGCAGCGGCGCTCGCATACGCCTCATCAGCGACGGCGACGTGTTCGGCGCGGTCGCCACGGCCATCGAAGGAACGGGCATCCACCTGTACATGGGCATCGGCGGCGCGCCGGAAGGCGTCTTGGCCGCGGCGGCCATGAAATGCATCGGCGGACAGTTCATGGGGCGCTTCGCGTTCCGCAACGACAGCGAACGGGAGCGCGCCTCGGTGATGTCGAAGTGCGACATCGACGGGGTGCTCGACATGGAGTGCCTTGTCCGAACCGACGACGCCGCGTTCATTGCCACAGGCGTCACCGACGGCGAGCTGCTGCGCGGAGTGAAGTACTTTGGCGGCGGCTCGAGGACGCATTCGGTCGCGATGGACGGCAAGACGGGAACCGTCCGGTTCATCGAGACGGTCTACCAGACGGGCCCCGAGCGCATCTGGGTGCGCAAGGACTAGGCGTCACTTGCGGGGCAGCCCGCGCACGAGGGACTCGAGCCGGCTCCGTCACATACGGGGCCGGCTTCCTTCGTCGCGGCCGCGTCCTTCGTCGTGCCGCCCTCCTTCGTCGCGGCGCCTTCGGGCGTCGCGACGCGATCCGCCGGAAGAGTCGATTCCGAGGATCGCGGGGTCTTCCGATAGTCGGTGTTGTGGAAGCCGGACCCCTTGAAGTGGACGCCGACGGGGGAGAACACCCGCCGGGTCTCGGCTCCGCACGCCGGACATGGAACGGCCGAGTCATCGGCACCGGGCCTGGTGACCTCGACGACGACCCCGCACAGTTTGCACTTGAAGTCGTATGCGGGCATCGGTGCTCCTCGCGTCCACGCGGTCGGCGGCGGCTCATGGAGACGCCGACAGGGGGTGCAGGCACGGAGGATACATCGCCCCAACGGTCGCCCGCAAGAACGGCACTGGTATACTCCCCGGCATGGACACAGACAACAGGCTCGATCCAAGCTCGGCGTCCGACCCCAGCCGGGCCTTTGCGGACCACGACGACCCATCGCTCGCCCCGTCTTCACCAACAACCTCTCGCCCGTCTTGGACGCCGCCTGTTTTCGATCGGCCGCGCCGACCGCTCGTGCCCCGTTGGCTGCCCCTCGCTGTCGGCGGTGGCCTCTTCGCGATCGTCTTGATCGGGCTCCTCATCTTGTGGGCCTCCCAGTCAACGGTCATCCGAGTGCCTTCATTGGCAGGCATGGACCAGGTTGCCGCCGCGACGCGCCTTCAGGAGCTGGGTCTGCGTCTCAAGGTGGGCGACCGGCGCTTCTCGGCCACCGTCATCAGGGGCTCGGTGGTCGACCAGACCCCGGCGGCCGGGGCCAAGGTCGACGAGGGGACCGATGTCATCGTCGCTGTCTCCGCCGGCTCGGAGGCCTTCGCCATGCCTGACGTGGTGGGCTTCACGCTGTCGAAAGCGCGCACGACCCTGCGGTCTCGTGGACTGTCGGTCACGATCCAGAGCACCCAGTCCGACAAACCACAGGGGACGGTGCTCGCGTCGTTCCCCTCGCCGGGGGTCACCGTCTCGACCGGCGACAAGGTGCGCATCACCGTCGCCGCGGGCGGCGCGTCCGAGAACGGCCTTCTTCCGACCGACCTGACCGGTCGCACGTTCGTGATCGATCCGGCGCCCGTCGGGGTCGTGGGCCAGCCGGACACGACGATGGACGTGGCCAGGCGCCTGCGCGCGCTGCTTGAGGCATCGGGAGCCCGGGTCATCGTCACACGCGAGGTGACAGACTCCGGCGACGCCGTGTCCACCCTTGCTCGCTCGCGCAGAGCCCGCGAGACGTCGGCGACCGCACTCGTGGGCTTCGCGACCGTGCAGTCGGGCACTCCGGGCCTCGCGGTCCTTTCGGTCCCGGCCTCGATAACGACCCAGGCGTTCTTCCTCGAGTCCGCCTCGCTGGCGGCGGCGGCCACCAAGGCTCTGAAGGAGACGTTCAACGCCGTCGAGGCTGCCACGGCCAGCAACGACCCCATCGTCACGGCGTCCGGGCTGCCGGCTTTCCGAGTGCGCCTCGGGTCGACCGGAACGGCTGCGGATCGACTCTTGTTCGCTGATCCCCAATGGGCGGACGACGTCGCTCGCTCCGTCTACCGAGCCATCGGGTCCGTGTACCGGACCAAGTGATCCCTGTCGGCTCGCAACATCGCGCGCCGCGCGTGCGTCTGAGAGGTCTCAGATGACCAAGAGGACTTCCATAGCGATCGCGATCGTCGTGCTGACTGCGATGGCGATCGCCCTCCCCGAGCCCGGTGCGGCGGCTACGAAGCTGGCCAACGCCCAGCGCTCGGCCAAGCAGATCGCCGCCGAACTCGCTGCCGTCAACGCGCAGTCGAAGTCGGCGGGCCGCAAGTTCGACTCAGCCCTGTGGAACCTTGAGAACACGGACGACAGGATCAAGGCCACCGACAGGCGCATCAAGGCCGAATCGACGCGATTGGCGGCCGCGGAGGTCCTGCTTGGAGAGCGCATCGCCGCGATGTACCGCAGCGGTGACGACAGCGGCGGCGCGGTGTTCCTTCTCGGCGCGTCGACCTTCGAGGACTTCATCACGCGCGCCGACCTCGTCTCGATGATCGGCGATCGCGACGCGGCGCTGGTGGCCGACGTCAAAGCGACCCGTGCTTCGCTCCAACGCAATCGGGCCGAGTTGACGAAGACGCGGCAGAGGCAGGCAGTCCAGACCGCACTGTTCAGGAAGAACCGCGACGTTCTCAACGCGAAGCTCAACAGCGTCAAGACCCGTTACGCCATCCTGCTCGGTCAGTTGGCGGCAGCGATGGCGCGTGAGAAGGCCGCGGGCCTGATCACGTGGGCTCCGAAGGGTCCCAACGGGATGGTGTTCCCGGTGCGCGGCACCCACTACTACAGCAACACGTGGGGAGCCGCCCGCTCTGGGGGCCGGACCCACAAGGGGACCGACATCATGTCGCCGCGCGGCACGCCGTGCGTGGCGGTGTCGGCCGGTACCGTGCGAGCGCACGATAGCAGCCTCGGAGGCTTGTCGATCACGCTCACGGGCGTGAACGGATGGAGCTACTACTACGCGCACCTCAATGCCTACGTGGTCCGGTCAGGTCACGTCGGCGCGGGCCAGCTCATCGGCTACGTGGGCGCGACGGGGAACGCGCGCGGCGGCGCGCCGCATCTGCACTTCCAGATGGGTCCGGGAGGTCGATGGGTCAACCCCTACTCGTACTTGCGCTCGATGGAGTAGCGCGCGACGAGCCGGTGTCGCGCGTCGGCGGGTAAGAGGCTAGACTGTGTGGCGCGGACACTCGGTCCGCGGACCGGTTTGGGAAAGCACCGTGACGGGAGCCGCGCCGATGCGGCTGAGAGGCGGCCGATAATGGCCGCGACCGGCAACACGGTCCCGGTAATGCGGGGCCGGACAGCGGTTCGGGCAACACCGGCTCTCCTCATCCGCGCGGTCCATGCGCCACGCACACACGTCGCGCGCGGGAGGTCGGGATGACGACTCGTTCGAGCACGCAGGTCCTCGTCGAGGCGGCGCTGTGCATCGCGCTGGCTGCAGTACTCAACCTTGTGAAGCTCTGGCATATGCCCATGGGCGGCAGCGTTTCGCTCGAGATGTTGCCTATCGTCGTGTTCGCTCTACGACGTGGCGCGGGTCCCGGCCTCGCTGTGGGCGCGCTCTACGGCGTGGTCGCGCTCATCTTCGAGCCCGAGGTCTTCAACTGGGCTCAGTTCGTCCTCGACTATCCTCTGGCGTATGCGATGGTGGGCGCGGCCGGCGTGTTCGCGCCGCTCCTCGTCGGTCGCGGCAGAACCCGGGCGGTCTGGGTAGCTCCCGCCGGCGTGGTCCTTGGGGGGACGCTCCGCATGGCCATGCACTGGTTGTCCGGATTCGTGTTCTTCGCCGCCTATGCACCCGCGGGGCAACCCGCATGGCTCTACTCCCTGCTCTACAACCTCACATACATGCTGCCCGCGACCGTGCTGGTCGCCATAGCGGCCGCGCTCGTTCTGCCCGGTCTCGATC
Organism: Coriobacteriia bacterium; assembly: GCA_025361335.1. Lineage (GTDB taxonomy): Bacteria > Actinomycetota > Coriobacteriia > Anaerosomatales > PALSA-660 > JANYAK01. The sequence continues at coordinate 28,494 of JANYAK010000035.1, read as the reverse complement.
GAGTCACCCCGGTGAGATGAGCCCGTCCTCGACGCTCATAGTGGGCGCGGCGCCGGAATCGGGAGGCGAGACCTTCTACCGAGAACTCCTGGGACGGGCGGCGCGCGTGATCGCGGCCGACGGCGCCGGCGAGTGGTGCGCGGGCCTGGGCAGGCTGCCCGACATCGTGCTCGGCGACTTCGACTCGGCGACTCCCGGTGCCGACACGCGACTCGCTGATGCCGGGGTTCGCGTCGTGCGCCTGTCCCTCGACAAGGACCTGTCCGATCTGGACGCCTGCGTGCTCGAGGCGAGGCGCCTCGGATGGGCGCCCGTCACGCTGACCGCCGCCTTCGTCGGCAGACTGGACCACACCCTCGCCGCTCTGGGCGCCGTGATGCGGGCGACCGACCTGGACTCGGTCGTCGAGGAACCCGCGTGGACGGGCACGCCTGTCGGCCCCACAAGGCCCTGGACGTGCGACATGCCCGCCGGGGCGCTGTTCTCCGTGCTGGCTTCGGCGGGCGCGGACGGCGTCTCGATCAGGGGCGCGCGGTATGCCCTCGATGGTGCGCGGCTGGAACCGCTATCGAGCCTCGGAGTGAGCAACGTCGCCTCCGGTGGGTACGTCACCGTCTCAGTCGCTTTGGGAACCGCGTTGGTGATCGTGCAGCGTGCCCCCGCGCCCTGATCCGCGCCCGCTTTGAGTCCCGTCCGCGACGTGTATAATCCCGCAGAACGGGGGCACGAGGACTACGGGGGTCTCGCCATCTCTATGCTGATGCGCAGGTATGTCACGGCGCTCGCGGCCGCATCCGCCATCGCGGCTGCTGTGACGGGTGTCTGGTGGCTCGCGGCCGCGGCGGCAGGCCTGGCGACAGCCGCCGCCCTTGCCCGAGACAGCCAGCCAGTCGTCGCCTTCTCGCCTTCTCCGTTGACGCCAGCGACCCCCGAGCCGTCCGATGTCGTCGACGCCCTGCACCGCTCGGCTGCGCCCCTGGTGTCGGTCGTCTGCTCCCACCTCTGGCTGCGCGACCCGGCGACCGGGACCTTCCGACGGATCGCCATGGCGGGTGAGACGTCCCCGTGTGCGGACGCGGTGCCCACCGACGACCCGTCGATGGGCGCGGGTGCGGTGTCCGACCTGGCGTCGGTCGTTCAAATCGCCGGGCCGAGCGACGGGCCCGACATCGTATGGCGCCTCGCGTACCCGCTGGGCCACCCGAAGCAGACCGGCGTGGCGTGCGTCGACATGCGGTCGGCGAATCAGCCCGACGTCCGCCGCATCACCGACGAGATCACTCGTCTCGAGCCGAGCCTTGAGGCGGCGCTGCGGATCACTGTCGCGCGCGAGGAGACTGCGGTCGCGCGTCGTCTCCTGGGGTCGGCGCACGACCTGAGCCGGCGACTCCGGCCCGATGAGGTCGCGGCGAGCGCCCTGGATCACGCCATGGCCCTGTCGGAAGCCGTGACCGGCAGCGTTCTGCTCCTCGACGACACCGCCTCCGTTCTGAGGATCGCCTCGTCCCGCGGGATCACGGACGAGATCGTCGCGCGGACAGCGATCAAGTCGGGTGACGGCATAGCCGGCTGGGTCTTCGCCACGGGCAAGCCGCTCCTCGTGGAGGATCTGCCGAGCCGCAGGGACCCGAGACACGATGGAGTGCGATCCGCGGTGTCCGTGCCCATCGCCGACGGCGATGGGCGACTCGGCGTGCTCAGCGTCGGATCGAGGGACCACCCCGCACGTTTCACCGAGGCCACCGTGTCCGCCCTGGGCTTCTTGGCGAGGCAGACCGCGGTAGCGCTCCGCAACGCCCGCGCCATGGAGTCGGCGAGGGATCTCTATTTCACCACGCTCACCGCGCTGACGGAGGCTCTCGAGACGAAGGACCCGTACGCGCGCGGGGCGACGCGGCGCGTCACCGACGTGGTCATGGCGTTGGCGAAGGCCTTCGAACTGGGCGCGACCGACAGCCACTCTCTCCATGTGGCTGCGTTGTTGCATGACATCGGCATGCGGCTGACCAGCGACGCATCGGGGAAGGACAGGCCGCTTTCGACCGGGGAGAGGGGCCTGGTACAGGGTCATCCGGCCGTGGCGGCCGAGATCCTGGCCGACATCCCCGGGCTCAAGGAGGTCGTGCCCATCGTGTATCACCACCACGAGTGGTATGACGGTCACGGCTACGTGAGCGGCACCGCCGGGGAGTCGATACCATTGGGCTCGCGCATCTTGGCGGTCGCCGACGCGTTCGTCGCCATGACCTCGGACCGGCCCTACAGAAGCGCCATGACCGTGCGCTCGACCGTGGACGAGCTGAACGCCAAGTCGGGTTCGCAGTTCGACCCGGACGTCGTGTCGACGTTGGGCGACATCCTGCGCAGGAATCCCGGCCTGGCGCTCATGGCGTCAGGGGAGTGACGGCCCGGGCCTGAGGACGGCCCGGACGAGTTCAGGCGCGGGTGACCTTACCCGCCTTCATGCACTTGGTGCACACGTTGACCTGCTTGACGGTGCCGTCGATAACGACGTGAACGGACTGGATGTTCGGGCGGATGATCCGGTTGGTGACGCGGTGGGAGTGGCTGACGTTGCGGCCGGCAGCCGGGCTCTTGCCGCAGACGGTGCAGACTTTCGACATCTTCTGAGATCTCCTTCGATCATCACGGATCGGGTCAGACGTCCACCCGAGGGCGTTCATGGGGCTGGCAGAGCGGACGTATGGTATCACAGGCCTCCGGCGCCCTCAAGGTCGCTCAAGGAGGCGGAAAAGCACGGCCGCGGAAGGCCCGGACCGCCCCTCGACGGCTCGGGGACGGGCACAGTCTCGGAGGTACCGCGGCGGCAATCGTCTATACTTGTGACCACCTTGCTCGATGGTGGCCGCCGCGCGGTCCGGGAAGGACGGGGTACTGTGGCGAGTTACACGCCAGACATGCTCATCCGCGACGTGCTGGTCTCCGAAGAGGGCGTCCGTGCCGTGTTCGAGAACCACGGCTTGGGCTGCGCTCATTGCATGGCCGCCGAGATGGAGACGCTGCGATCGGTGGCCACCATGCACGACATATCGGTCGAGGTTCTGCTTGCGGACCTCAACGCGCTGGACACGAAGAGGGGGAGGGCAGGAAGCGATGGCTGAGACGGTACAGGGTTCGATCAACATTGCGAACGATGTTCTCGCTGACCTGGCCGGCTACGCGGCACTCGAGTGCTACGGCATCGTCGCCATGGCCAGCCCGTCCCTGCGCGACGGTGTCGCCCAGCTGCTGTCCCGTGACAAGCTCCGCAAAGGGGTCGCGGTCACGTCGGACGGTGACGGGGTCAGCGTCGACCTCTATGTGGTCGCGGAGTACGGCACGAACCTTGCCGAAGTCGCTCACAACATGTCCGATCGCGTGAAATACGTCCTCACCACCGGGGCCGAAGTGAAGGTGTCGTCGGTCCAGGTGCACGTGCAAGGCATCAAAGTCCGCAAGTGACGGCGACCGGAGCAAAGAGCATGACCCACGACACGCGGCCCACGTTCGCCACGCTCGTTCATGCCGCGGCGGACGCCCTCAAGGCGCACCGCGATGACGTCAATCGGCTGAATGTATTCCCGGTTCCGGACGGCGACACGGGCACGAACATGTCGCTGACCATGGACGCGGTCGTGGCCGAGATCGATCGCGCGCCCGCAGATTCGGGGCTTGGCGAGATATGCCACGCGGTCACCCACGGCTCGCTCATGGGTGCGCGCGGCAACTCCGGGGTCATTCTCAGCCAGATCCTGCGCGGACTGTGCGAGGTCCTCGGGCACGCACAGACGGTCGACACCGCCGTTGTCTGCGAGGCTCTGGAACGCGCGGTCACGGTCTCGTTCCAAGCCGTTCGTAGGCCCGTCGAAGGAACCATGCTCACCGTGTTGAAGGACGCGGCGGCAGCGGCGCGGCCGGCGGCGCAGGGTGGAGCGGACATCCCGGGTGTGTTGGAGGCCGTCGTCGACGAGGCCTACGCCTCCGTCCGGCGCACACCGGACCTGCTCCCGGTCCTTCGGGAGAACGGAGTCGTCGACGCCGGGGGCTACGGCCTCGCGATCCTTATGGACGGGTTCGCCTCGGTGCTGGCGGGTACCGGCATACGATCGTTCGACGTGACCATCTCTCCCGGCAACGCAGCCGGCGACCTCGCGGTGGCCCCCGCTGATGACTGGAACGACCAGGAGTACCTCTACTGCACGGAGTTCCTGCTGTTCGGCGACACGATCGACAAGGACGCGGTCGAGGATTTCGTGGCGTCGCAGGGTGGGTCCGAGCTGGTCGTCGGCGGCCAGGGCGCGTTCAAAGTCCACGTGCACACCGATGACCCCGCGTCCGTGCTGGCCTACGCAACGGGCCTCGGAGAGGTGGGCGAGGTGCACGTGAACAACATGCGGCGGCAGACGGCGGCCCGAGCCGAAGGCCTGGCCGCGGAGGCTCGCACGCCGGCGATGAAGCCTCTCGGGTTCGTGGCCGTCGCGGCCGGCGAGGGCTTGATCGAGATCCTCACCAGCCTCGGAGTGGATGCCGTCGTGAGCGGCGGCCAGACCATGAACCCCTCGACGGCGGAGCTGCTCGCCGCGATCGATGCGGTACCCGCGGAGGCCGTCATCGTCCTTCCCAACAACCGCAACATCATCATGGCGGCCCAACAGACCGTCGGGTTGGCAGGCAAGCCTGTCGCGGTCGTGGGGACGACCGCGGTGCCACAGGCGTTCGCGGCCATGCTCGCCGCCGATCGAGACGCCTCTCTGGAGGCCAACGTCGTGGCGATGACCGCCGCGGCGTCGGCCGTCCGCACGGGCGAGGTGACCACGGCGATCAAGGATTCCACGGGCAAGGTCGGCCGCATCCGCGCCGGGCAGGTCATCGGCATCGCCGATCATGAGATCGAGGCCGTCGGTTCGGATCTCGCGGAGGTGAGCCAGTCCCTCCTCGACGTGATCGCGGGCGACGCTGAGATCCTGACCCTCCTGGCCGGCCAGGACCTCTCGGACGCCGACTTCGATGTACTCACCGCGCGGCTCTCCGCGTCGCACCCCGACCTCGAAGTGGAGACCCATCGCGGAGGCCAGCCGCTGTATCCCCTCATCATGGCCGTCGAATGACAACAGCGGGGAGTCCGGCATGCCACGCATAGCGATCGTCACGGACAGCACATGCGATATGGGACCGGAGGCCCTGGCGGCGCTCGACGTCTCCATGGTCCCGCTCAAGCTCCACTTCGGAGATGCGACCTACTTGGACTGGGTCGACATCTCTCCGTCGGAGTTCTATCCCAAGATGGCCGCGGCGCCGGTTCTGCCCACGACTTCCCAGCCGTCGCCCGCCGCCTTCATCGATGTGTACAACAGACTCGCCGACGAAGGCGTCGACGGCATCGTGTCGATCCACCTCACGGCGAAGCTGTCGGGGACCTTCGAATCCGCCAGCCTCGCCGCCAAGGAGGTCGCCGTCCCGGTTCGGGTGGTCGACTCGTTGTTCGTGTCGTGGGCGGCTGCCCTCATCGTGCAGGAAGCGGTCGAGGCGCGGGACGCGGGCGGGGACCTGGACGCAGTCGAGGCCGCCGCACTGCGCGCCGTCAAGGGCACCGAGCTGTATTTCGTGCTGGACTCCCTCGACAACCTGGTCAAGGGCGGTCGCGCGGGAAGGGCACAGGGCCTCGCCGCCTCGCTGCTCAACATCAAGCCGATCCTGCACTTCGTCGACGGCGTCATCGAGCCGTTCCGGAAGGCTCGCGGCACGAAGGCGGCGTTCCAGGAGCTGGCCTCTCACGCCGCCCGTCGGTCGGTCGAGGTGGGCGGCGTCAAGGCCGTCGTCATCCACGCCCTCGCGCCAGACCTGGCCGAGGACATCCGCCGCGCGCTCATCGACCACGGCCTGCTCGGTGAGGTCGTGACGGTGGGTGAGATCGGCGCGGTCATCGGCACTCATGCCGGCGCTCGAGCGGTCGGCGTGTGCTACCTGCCCCTGAAGTGAGGCGCGCGTGCCCACCGACGGGGTGAGCGCACGGGCGGTCCGAGCCGCGGCATGGTCGCACCCCGTCACAGGCGTGCGCTTCGTCGACGCTCCGCGTGCCGAGCTGCTCGAGAAGCTCGAGATACGCACCGTGGAGGACCTCCTGCGTCACTATCCCGCGCGCTACCTCGACCTGTCGACGTCGGCGGCTATAGGGTCGCTGCCGCTGGGCATGGATGCCACCGCCGTGGGCACCGTGCACGAGATCTCGGTGAAGCGTCCCAAGCCACGCCTCTCCGTCACCGAGGTGACCATCACGGACGGGAGCGGCGTCTTGGTGGGCGTGTGGTTCAATCAGTCGTATCTCGCGCAGCGGTTCCGCCAGGGGGAGCGCGTCGCGTTCGCCGGGAAGGTGACGCTCGAGTACGGTCTGCGTCAGATGCGCAATCCCTTCGTGGAGCGCTTGGGCGAATCGTCCACCTCGGCGTGGCTCGGGCGGGTCCTGCCCGTGCACCCCGCGACCGAGGGGCTGTCCACCAACTGGATGCGGCGGCTGGTGTCCGAGGCGCTGGATCAGTACGGGGACGTTCCCGACTATCTGCCTGCGGCGCTCCGAATCGAGAACGACCTCATACCCCTCGCCTCGGCCATGCGCTGGATACACTTCCCGCCGGGACTCGGCGAGAAGGACGCCGCCCGGCGCCGCCTTGCGTACGACGAGCTGCTCGCCCTTCAGATCGGGATGGCCGTCCGGAGACATCGACTGGTCGCGCGGCCGGGGCACTCGCATCGCATCGACGGACCCACATCCTCCGCGCTGGCTTCGGCGGTCCCCTTCGACCTGACCGACGATCAGACCACCGCGCGGCGTGAGGTGCTGGTCGACATGGCGGCGCCCCGCCCGATGAACCGGATGCTTCTTGGGGACGTGGGGACGGGCAAGACGGTCATCGCGGCGATGGCGATGGCCTGCGTGGCCGATTCGGGTGGCCAAGCGGCGATGATGGCGCCCACGGAGGTGCTGGCGAGTCAGTACGCGGGCAGCGTGGGGCCGTTGCTGGACGCCGCTGGAGTCAGGTGGGCGCTCCTGACCGGGTCCACTCCGGCCGCGGAGAAGCGGCGCATCGTGGCGGGCGTCGGCGACGGCTCGGTGACCGTGCTGCTGGGCACCCACGCGCTGCTCACGGAAAGCGTGCGCTTCTCGAGACTCACTCTCGCCGTGGTGGACGAACAGCACCGGTTCGGCGTGACGCAGAGGCTCGGCCTGCGCGGAAAAGGGGAGGGAGTCGACATGCTCGTGATGACGGCGACCCCGATCCCGCGGAGTCTCGCCCTGACGCTGTACGGCGACCTCGACACCTCCTACCTGCGGACGCGACCCGGTGGCAGGGGGGCGTCTCATGTCACGACGACGCTCGTGCCCCATGGGGGCCGCGACCACGCATACGAGCTCGTGCGAGAGCAGGTCCGGTCGGGCCGTCAGGCCTACGTCGTGTGCGCGCTGGTCGACGAGTCCGACGCCTCCGAGGCCAGGGCAGCGGTCAAGGAGGCCGAGCGCCTCAAGGCGGAGGTCTTCCCGGATATGGAGGTCGGCCTGTTGACCGGACAGATGAAGACGCCCGACAAGGCGCGGGTCATGGACGCCTTCCGAGCCGGCGACATCCAGGTGCTCGTGGCCACCACAGTGATCGAGGTGGGTGTCGACGTGCAGAACACCACCGTGATGATCGTGGAGGATGCGGAGCGTTTCGGGCTCGCGCAACTGCACCAGCTGCGAGGGCGCATCGGCAGGGGTGAGCACCCCGGCCAGGTCCTGCTGTTCGCCGACCCCAAGACCGCCGAGGGCCGTCAGCGCATGCAGGCCATCGCGGGGACCTCTGACGGGTTCCAACTGGCCGAGGACGATCTGCGGCTTCGCGGCGAGGGCCAGGTCCTCGGCGCGCGGCAGCATGGGATCCCCGAGTTGCGCCTCGCATCCGTCCTGTCCGATGGGGACCTGCTCGCGGCGGCGAGAGCAGACGCCGCCGCACTGGCGGGCACCGATCCGGGCCTGCGCCGCGCCGAACACGTGGCGCTCGGCATGCACGTGCGTCACGTGTTCGGTCGTGACTGGCAGTGGGTGAGCAGCGGATGAGGATCGTCGCGGGCTCGCTGCGAGGACGCCCCATGGTCTGTCCGGCCGGCGACACCACCCGGCCGACGTCGGACCGGGTGCGCGAGGCGCTGTTCGACGCGCTGTCCGCGCGACTCGGCACGACGCTCGGAGGCGGGAGGGTCCTCGACCTGTACGCCGGGACGGGCGCCCTCGGGCTCGAGGCGTTGTCCCGCGGCGCCTCGGCCGCGGTCTTCGTGGAGAACGATCGCGCCGCCTTGCGCTCGCTCGAGCTCAACATCTCCCGACTGGGAGTCGGGCAACGCTGCACCGTGATCGCGGGCGACGCCGGAGGCGCGGGCATGCGTCGCGCGGCCGCGCTCGGGCCCTTCGCGTTGCTCCTGCTCGACCCTCCCTATAGAATCGACCAGTCCGCCGCGACGTCCGCCGTGTCGGGACTGGACCGTGCAGGGGCCCTCACCGAGGATGTACTGGTGGTATACGAGCACGCCGCGTCGATCATGGTCGCTTCGATCGACGGACTGTGCGAGTCGAGGACGTACACGTACGGAGAGACGGCGGTCACGCTCTTGGGCCGCCGGGAAGGAGCGTCGTGAAGCGCGCGTTGTGCCCTGGCACCTTCGATCCCGTGACGTGCGGGCATCTCGACATCGTCGAGCGTGCCTCGGGCCTCTTCGACGAAGTGGTCGTGGCGGTCGCGCTGTCTCCGGACAAGGGCGGCGGTCCCATCTTCTCGGTCGAGGAGCGCTGCGGCTTCATACGCGATGCGTGCTCGCATCTGCCCAATGTGAGCGTGCGCCCCTTCGATTCACTTCTGGTAGACTTGGCGCGGGAGTTGGACGCCAAGGTCATCATCAAGGGGTTGCGCGCGGTCACGGACTTCGAGCGTGAGTTCCAGATGGCTCAACTCAACTACCGGCTCGACCGCGATATCGAGACCATGTTCATCATGTCCATACCGGAGTACATGTACTTGAGCTCCTCGGCGGTCAAGGAGATCGCGGGTTTCGGGGGCAACGTTCGGGGCCTCGTCCCCGACGAGGTGAGCGACCGGCTGCAGGATCGCCTCCGCGAGGGGCGGTAAGGGAGGACACGCATGGACATCATGGCGCTGGTCGACCGCATCGAAGAGTCCATGGACAACGCACGCTCCATGCCCCTGACGCGGTCGCGCCTGGTTGACGTCGAGAAAGTGTACGAGATCATCGACGAGGTGCGGGCATCGTTCCCCGACGAGCTCAAGCAGGCTCGCTGGATCGTCAAGGAGCGCCAGGAGATGATCGAGGAGGCCGAGAAGGAGTCCAACCGGATCCTCGAGGACGCTCGCGATCGCGCCGATTCCATGGCATCCGAGCAGGAGGTCGTCAAGCGCGCTCAGGAGCAGGCTGCGTCGCTCATCGACGCGGCCCGCCAGCAGGAGCGCGACATCCGCCTCGGCGCGGAAGACTACGCCGACGAGATGCTCGCGAACCTCGAGGTCAACCTCGGCAAGCTTCTGACCGCCGTACAGCGGGGCCGCGATCGTTTGCAGGGCAAGGTCAACCAGCGCGCCTGACGAGGTCCAAGATGCCCTACCCCGTACGAATCCGAGGCGTCCTCGACGCCCTCGGTTCCCATGTATCCGTGTCGGACGTCATCCGCATCGCCCCCATCGCCTTGGGCGATCTCACCTTCGTGCCGACCGACCCCGCCTCGTTCGACGTCACGCTCAGCTACGTCGGAGCCGGGATCGTTGCTGAGGGCGATGTCCGGGCTCGTTTCCACACGGTCTGCTCGCGCTGCCTGTGCGATTTCGACCTCGACGCGGTCGGGATCGTTGACGGCTTCTACGTGGAGAAGGGCGAGGACGCCGGGATCCCCGAGGAGCAGGAGCGGGAGTACATAGTCGAAGAGACCATCGACCTTGAGCCGAGTCTGGTCCAGTCGCTCGTCATGGACCTGCCGTTCGCTCCGCTCCACTCCCCGGAGTGCCTCGGGATATGCCCCTCGTGCGGGGCCGACTTGAACGAAGGCCCGTGCGGCTGCGTCGCCGAGACGGGCGATCTCCGCTTCGCAGCTCTGGAAGGCCTGCGTGAGGAGGGTCCGCGCGAGCCGGCAGGGGATGGCCCCACCGGGGCGGCCGACGGCGCGGACAGCGCGGACGGCGCCGACACCTAGCCCCTCGGAAACCCCCTGTGCTACAATCGCGCACCGTGCCGACACCCGGTCGGGACGACGGAATACACATGCGGACGGACCCGTCACGACGACGTGATCGAGCGTCCGCATCGGAACGAGACAGGAGCACCGATGCCAGTCCCCAAGCGCAAGACGGGCAAAGCGGTCCGCGACAGCAGGCGCGCGCATGACGCGCTTGACGCGCCCGCTCAGTCAGTCTGCCCGCAGTGCCATCAGCCGAAGCTTCCGCATCACGTATGCTCGTCATGCGGGTACTACAAGGGTAAAGAGGTTGTCGAGACCGACTGACGCCCGTAGCGTGACGTGAGAGCGTTGCCATGAGACGGCGCCCGCCGCATCGCGATGGGGGTCGTCTCTTCCGTTCGGGGGAGGAACGAGATTGGACCTGAGGGGGTTCTTCGAACCGCGCGCGGTGGCGGTCGTCGGCGTCGGGCGTGAGCCCGGCGGCGTGGGACGCGCGGTCTTTCGAAACCTGCTCGCGGGCGGCTTCCTCGGCCCGGTCCACCCCGTGAACCCGAAGGCCTCCGACATCGACGGCCGCCCGTGCTATCCGTCCCTGTCCGCTGTGCCCGATGGGCCCGAGCTCGTGGTCATCGCCGTGCCCGCGGCCGCGGTCCTGTCGGTGGTCGAGGAAGCCGGCGGGCTCGGGATCCGATGCGCGATCGTCATCTCGGCAGGCTTCAAGGAGACGGGCCCCGAGGGTGCCGCGCTCGAGCGCGCGCTCGTGGCGGCGGCGCGCGCAGTCGGCGTTCGCCTCCTTGGCCCGAACTGCCTGGGTCTGATCGCCACGGGCGCGCACCTCAACGCCTCGTTCGCCGCCGGCATGCCGCTCCCCGGGGGGACGGCCTTCATGTCCCAGTCGGGTGCGCTTGGCACAGCGGTCCTGGACTGGGCGCGCGGCCGCGAGCTTGGTCTATCGGCATTCGTGTCCCTCGGCAACCGGGCGGACCTCTCGGAGAACGACCTGATGCGCCTCTGGCGCGACGATGACACGACGCGCGTGGTGGTCGCGTACTTGGAGTCGGTCTTCGACGGCAAGGGATTCGTGGAAGCTGCAACGCTCCTCTCGGCAGTCAAGCCGCTGGTGGTGCTCAAGTCCGGACGTTCGGACGCGGGTGCGCGCGCCGTGTCATCGCACACGGGCAGTCTGGCGGGCTCGGATACCGCGTATGACGCGGCCTTCCGGCGCGCCGGAGTGATCCGTGCGAACACGGTCCAGGAGCTGTTCGACTACGCCGAGGCGTTCAGCCGTCAGCCGCTGCCGGCCGGTCCCGGCCTCGCCATCCTGACCAACGCCGGCGGTCCCGCGATCATGGCCACCGATGCCTGCGATGTCGTCGGCGTGTCGCTGGCGGGACTCGAAAGGGAGACGATCGACGCCCTTCGAAGGGCCCTGCCGCCCGCGTCGTCCCCCTACAACCCCGTCGACGTGCTGGGCGACGCGCCTGCCGGCCGCTATGCCGCCGCGCTGGCGGCCCTCGAGAACGACCCCAACGTCCGCTCCATTCTCGTCATCCTCACGCCGCAGGCGCCCACCGAGGCTGTCGAGACCGCTCGAGCGGTCGTGGAGTCGTTCCGCCGCTCGGGACGGACGACACTCGCATGCTTCATGGGCGACGAGTCCGTGGCGGCAGCCATGTCGGTGCTCGCCGACGGCGGCGTCCCCGCATACCCCTTCCCGGAGCGTGCCGTGGCCGCGTTGGCCGCGATGGAACGTCATGCCGGCCATCTCGCCCGCCCGCGCAGCGCCCCTCCCGCCGTTCACGCCGACACGGCGGCCGCGAGATCGCGCGTCGAATCCGCGAAGAAGGCCGGACGCCTCTTCATCACCGAGGAGGGTGCCGCCTCGATCGCTCGAGCGTATGGGATCCCCGTTCCGCGCAGCGCCCTTGCGCGCGACATGGCTGACGCGAAGCGGGTGGCCGCCGACATCGGCTATCCCGTGGCGGTCAAGATCGCCAGCCCCGACATCCTGCACAAGTCGGACATCGGCGGGATCCAGCTCGGCATCACCGGCGAGGGGGAGCTCTCAGCGGCGTACGAGCGCGTCATCGGCGCTGCGCGTGACCGCATGCCGGACGCCGAGGTGTGGGGGGTCACGGTGCAGGCCATGGTCCCGCCTGGACGTGAGGTCATCATCGGGCTCGATCGCGACCCGCAGTTCGGGCCGCTGCTCATGTTCGGACTGGGCGGCATCTACGTCGAGGTGCTCAAGGACGTGACGTTCCGGCTGTGCCCCGTGTCCGTCGAGGAGGCCAAGTCGATGGTCTCCGACATCCGCGCGTTCGGCCTGCTGAGAGGCGCGCGAGGCCAGTCGCCGGCCGACATCGACGCCATCGTCGACGTCATGGTGCGGGTGTCCGCCCTCGCGGTCGACGTGCCTGAGATCGTGGAACTCGACATCAACCCGCTCATCGTCATGGATCGCGGCGGCGGCGCCATCGCCGCCGACATCCGCATCGGCATCGGAGGCCTCACGTGAAGACCATCATCGTCTCGTCCACACAGCCGTATTCGGGGAAGAGCGGCGTGTGCATCGCGCTCATCCGTGAGCTCGAAGCCCGGGGTCTCGATGTGGGGTACTTCAAGCCCTACGGCACGATGCCGGTCACCGAGGACGGCATCGCCACGGATCGCGACGCGGCCTACGTGAACCGGAGCCTCGCGCGTCCCGGCGGTCTGGAGTCCGTCTGTCCGGTGGTCCGTACCCGAGGCTTCATGGAGGATGTGCTGGCGTCCCGCGTCGGCGACCAGAGCGAGCATGTGAGGGCCGCCTTCAGTGTGGCTTCGGCCGGACGGGACGTCATGATCGTGGAGGGCCCGTCCGATATCGTCCAGGGTTGCGCCGTCGGGCTCTCGCTCTGCGATGTCGCGCGACTCGTCGACGGACGCGTCCTCCTCGTGGAGCGCTCCTTGGGCCTCGTGCTGCCCGACGCGCTCATGAACGGCCGCGACTGCCTTGGAGAGCGGCTGGTCGGGGTCGTCCACAACTGGGTCCGAGAGGCCGACCGCGCCGCGCTGCTCGATCACATGGCACCGTTCCTCGAGAGCAACGGTGTGCGCTTCTTCGGGACGATCGCGGCCGACCCGATGCTCTCGTCGGTCACGGTGGCTGAGATCGCAGAGGCGCTCGGGGCCTCGGTCCTGTGCGCCGAGGAGCACCTCGACCTGAACGTGGAGTCGTTCATGGTCGGAGCCATGGGCCAGGAGAAGGCACTGCGCTTCTTCCGGCGCAAGCAGCACAAGGCGGTCATAACGGGCGGCGACAGGGCCGACGTGCAACTGGCCGCGCTCGAGACATCGACGAACGCCATCATCCTGACGGGCAACATGCCGCCGTCGTCACTGGTCCTGGCTCGCGCCGACGAGATAGGCGTTCCCATGTTGATGGTCGACATGGACACGCTCGCGGCGGTCGAGCGCATGGAAGCGTTGATGGGACACGTGCGGCTCCATGGGCCCGGCAAGGCTGATAGAATACGCGACATGTTCGTCGAGGGCGTGCGCGTGGACGAGCTTCTCACCGCGTTCGGCCTGTAGGGGATCGGGCGTTTCGCCCGGCCGGACCGGAAGGTACGCACATGTCGGTGGTAGATGCTGTCACGCTCGCGGTCGACGCCGTCGGTGGGGACGATTCCCCAGCGACCGTTCTCGAAGGCGTGACGGCGGCGCTCGCCGCCGATCCGTCCCTTCGGGTGCTTCTCGTCGGGCCCGACGACATCGTCACCCCATACGCCGCGACCCAGGACCGCGTCGAGGCCATCGTGGCCTCCGAGATCATCGGCATGGACGAACACGCGACGGCCGCGGTGCGTGCGAAGAAGGACAGCTCCATCGTCGTGGGCGCCCGTTTGGTGCGCGAGGGGCGGGCGCAGGGGTTCTTCTCCGCCGGCAACACCGGAGCGATGATGGCGGCGTGCACGCTCGTCATGGGGCGCATCGAAGGCGTGTCTCGGCCCGCCATCGCCACCGTCCTTCCCACCGCCGGTTCCCCCGTCGTCCTGCTCGACGCGGGCGCCAACGCGGACTGCAAGCCCGAGCACCTCGTCCAGTTCGCGCACATGGGCGCGGCGTACGCGCGTACGGTCCTGGGCGTCCAGATCCCGCGCGTCGGCCTTCTCAACATCGGCGAGGAGCCCACGAAGGGCTCGATGCTCGCACAGGAAGCTCACGCCCTCATGCTGGAGGGCGTCCCGGGGTTCGTGGGCAACGTCGAGGGCAGGGACATTCCTGCAGGCGTGGTCGACGTCGTCGTGACCGACGGGTTCACCGGGAACGTCGCGCTCAAGCTGATGGAGGGGATGAGCCACGTCCTCCTGTCCCAGTTCAAGGAGGCGCTGCTGTCGTCTCCCGTCAACAAGATGGCCGCCGCGGTGCTCAAGCCGGCGCTCGCCAAGCTGCGTGACCGTCTCGACCCCGAGAGCCATGGCGCGGCGCCGCTGCTGGGCGTCGACGGCCTTGCGCTCATCGGCCACGGCACGTCGGGATCGCGGGCGGTCGCCTCGGCCCTGCGCGTGGGAGCGACCGCGGTACGAGGCGAGCTCGTCTCCCGCATAGCCGAAGCGCTCGCCGCATCCTAGAAGGATGTGAAGGGCACGATCCTCGTGTACCATGCGCACAATCGCGACCCCTACCATGCGAGGCAACCCGAAGTGAAGCACGCCGCCGTCATCGGCATCGGCTCGTACCTTCCCGCAGACGTGCTGACAAACGCCGACCTGGAGCGCATGGTCGACACCAGCGACGAATGGATCACCTCGCGCACGGGCATCCGCCAGCGGCACGTCGTCGCCGAGGGGGAGGCCACATCGGATCTGGCGGCGCGAGCGGCCGAGGTGGCACTCGCGGACGCGGGGATCGCTCGCGAGAAGGTCGACCTTCTCGTTCTGGGCACCTCGACTCCCGACATGCTCTTCCCATCGACCGCCTGCTTGACCCAGGCGAAGCTCGGCCTCACATGTCCTGCATACGACGTCAACGCCGCATGCACGGGCTTCATCTTCGCCCTCCAGCACGCGGCGGCCGCAATCGAGTCCGGCCGCGCTCGCACGGTGCTGGTCTTGGGCGCTGATGCGCTGACACGCGTCGTCGACTTCACCGATCGCGGCACGTGCGTCCTGTTCGGAGACGGCGCCGGAGCCTTCGTCCTGGCCGCGTCGGACGAGCCAGGCCTCATGGGCATCCACTTGGGCTCCGACGGCACCGGGGCCGATCTGCTCAGCATCCCTGCGGGCGGTTCGGCGGCGCCATGCACCCCGGAGAGGCTGACGGCGCGTGACAACTTCCTGAAGATGAACGGCAACGAGGTCTTCAAGTTCGCGGTCCGCGCGATCCCCAAGGTCGCCAGACAGGCGCTGAAGGAATCCGGCCTTACCGTGGACGACGTCACGTGGCTGGTGCCCCATCAGGCCAACCAGCGCATCCTGGATACCATCGCGGACCGCCTGGGGGTCCCGCACGAACGGGTCGTGAGCATCATCGAGCACACGGGGAACACTTCCACAGCCTCGATACCTCTCGCGATGGACGCTCTGTATACTGCTGGCAAGCTCGCCCCCGGTGATGTCTGCGCCATGGTCGGATTCGGCGCCGGGCTCACTTGGGGAGCAGCCGTCCTCCGCTGGACCAAGAAGGAGCGCTCCTGATGGCGATCCGCACTCGAGTCACGGAGCTTCTGGGCGTCGAGCATCCGATCATCCAAGGCGGTATGGCGTGGACGGCCACGTGGGAACTCGTCGCCGCGGTGAGCAAGGCCGGCGGATTCGGCGTCATCGGAGCCGGCCACATGCCCACCGACCTGCTGCGCGATCAGATCCGCGCCGCGAAAGCCGCGACCGGCAAGCCGTTCGGGGTCAACCTCATGCTCCTGACCCCTCACATCGACGACATCGTGGACATGGTGCTGGCCGAGGGCGTCCACGCTGTGACCACCGGCGCGGGCAACCCAGGCAAGTACATGGAGGCGCTCAAGGCCAAGGGCATCAAGGTCCTTCCCATCGCGCCGAGCGTCGCCCTGGCCAAACGCCTCGAGTCCATCGGCGCCGACGCGATCATCGGCGAAGGCATGGAAGCCGGCGGTCACATCGGGGACCTGACCACCATGGTCCTCACGCCCCAGCTCGTGGATGCGGTCGACGTGCCCGTCATCGCGGCGGGAGGCATCGCCGACGGACGCGGCATCGCGGCGGCGTTCGCTCTCGGAGCCGAGGCCGTGCAGGTCGGGACGCGATTCATGTGCGCCGACGAGTGCACCATCCACCCGTCGGTCAAGCAGCGTCTGCTCAAGGCGAGGGATCGCGACACTGTCGTGACGGGCTACACGACGGGGCACCCCGTCCGCGTGCTGAAGAACAAGCTCTCCAGGCAGATCGAGCAACTCGACCGTGCGAACCTGCCGGATCAGATCGAGACACTCGGCGCGGGCAAGCTCGCCGCGTGCATGCGCGAAGGTGACGTGGAGTACGGCTCGATCATGGCGGGCCAGTGCTCGGCCATGGTGGATCGCATCATGCCCGCCTCGCGGATAGTGGCCGAGATGATGGCGGAGGCGGAGGCCGCGATGCGAGCGCTCGCCGGCCTCGTGTCGTGACGGAGCCCGGCGTGACCGCGCCTGTCGCGTTCATCTTCCCGGGGCAGGGTTCCCAGCGCCATGGGATGCTCGACACCCTGCCCGATGCGTGCAAGGTCAGTCGGCTGCTCGACGCCGCCGAGACGCTGTCGGGGCTCGAGTTGCGCACCATCGCCGAGCGAGGCACGGCCGAACAGCTGGCGGACACGCGCGCCGCCCAGCCGCTGCTCTACCTGGCGGACTGGTGCTGGGGCGCGGCGCTGCTCGAATCGGGGCTCGCTCCCTCTGCGGTCGCTGGTCACAGCCTGGGCGAGCTCGCCGCGCTGGCCCTCGCTGAGGTCTTCTCCGTCGAGGCGGGCCTCGAGCTCGTGGTCGAGCGATCGCGCCTCATGGCCCGCTGCGCCGAGCAGACGCCCGGCGGCATGCTGGCGGTGCTCGGGATGGAGACCGACGTCGTGACCGCGGCCGCGGCCGGTCTCGCCGGGGTCTGGGTCGCCAACGACAATGCCCCGGGTCAAGTCGTCCTGTCCGGCACGCACGAGGGACTGGAGCTCGCGACGCGCGCCCTGTCTGAAGCGGGTGCCCGCCGCCTCGTGCCGCTCAAGGTCGCCGGAGCGTTCCATAGCCCGCTCATGGCACCCGCGGCCACGGCCTTCTCGGAGCTGCTCGACCGCACCACGTTCTCCGATGCCCGGTTCCCTGTCGTTCAGAACGCGGATCCGACCCCAGCTCTCGATGGCGCCTCGATCCGGGCCCGCCTTGCCGGGCAGATGACGTCTCCGGTGCGATGGACCGAGACGATGCGAGCGCTGATCGACATGGGCATCACGACCGCTATCGAGACGGGGCCCGGCTCCGTCCTCAAGGGACTCGCCCGACGCGTCGACGGGCTGCGAGCGCTCTCCGTCGAGGAGTCCGGCATCGCTTCCACGATAGAGGAGGTCTGATACAAGATGAACGGACTTGCGGGCAAGGTGGCGCTGGTGACCGGGGCGTCACGCGGTATAGGAGCGGCCATCGCTGTGCGGCTCGCCGCGGAGGGCGCGACCGTGGCGGTCAACTACTACCCGGGATTCGAGGCCGACGCCCAAGATGTCGTCGGCCGGATCGAGAGCGCCGGTGGCCGGGCGGCCGCCTTCGCCGCGGATGTGACCGACTCGGCCGCGTGTGTACGGATGGTCGACGAGGTCGTGTCCTCCCTGGGCTCGCTCGACGTGCTGGTCAACAACGCGGGCATCACTCGGGACGGCTTGATGGTGCGCATGTCGGATGAAGACTGGGCAGCGGTCATCTCGACCAACCTGACGGGGGTCTTTTTCTGCACTCGCGCCGCGGCCAAGGTCATGATGAAGGCGCGCACGGGTGCCATCGTGAACATCGCCTCGGTCGTTGGGATCGGCGGCAATGCCGGCCAGGCGAACTACTCGGCGGCCAAGGCGGGCGTCATCGGGCTGACGAAGACGACGGCGCGAGAGTTCGCGTCTCGCGGCATGCGCTGCAACGCCGTGGCTCCGGGATTCATCGAGACGGACATGACGGCCAAGCTTCCGGAGGCCGTGCGCGAGGGCCTCAAGGGGCAGATCGCGATGGGACGGCTCGGATCGGCCGACGACGTCGCGTCGTGCGTTGCTTTCCTGGCCTCGGACGACGCGTCATATGTGACGGGGCAGGTACTGGCAATCGACGGCGGGATGACATTCGCCTAGACTGCATCGCAACCGGGCACGAGGCCCGGCGGGGAGGAGGTGTTGGATCACAAATGGAGCATGATGAGATCTATGACAAGGTCAAGGACGTCATCGTCGACCAGCTGAACGTGGAAGAGGACGACGTCACCGAGGATGCCGCATTCGTCGACGACTTGGGCGCCGACTCGCTCGACATCGTCGAGCTGGTGATGGCCCTCGAGGAGCAGTTCGGCGTCTCGATCCCTGACGAGCAGGCGGAGAAGATCAAGACCGTGGGTGACGCGGTCTCGTTCATCGCCGAGAACATCTAGATCGCCACGCGAGACGGGCTCGCTCGTCCTGCTTGTCCACAGACGTGGGGGACGTGCCCGCGCCCGTCCGTCAAGGGTGGGAGCGGGCACGCACCCGTTCGTGAAGGGAACCAGGTGGACCTTCCATCGCTGAAGATCGGTGACGTGACCGCGCGCCTCCCCATCATCCAAGGAGGCATGGCGGTGCGCATCTCGTTGGCGCCGCTCGCGGCTGCGGTCGCCGAGGCCGGCGGCATCGGAGTCATCGCAGGTTCGGGCCTCACGCCCGAGGAGCTCGCCCACGAGATCCGGGCGGCCAAGGCCGTCACGGACGGCGTCATCGGTGTGAACGTCATGGTCGCGGTGCGCAACTTCGCCGAGCTGGTCAAGACCGCGATCCACGAGGGGATCGACCTCGTCATATCGGGCGCCGGCTTCTCGCGCGACGTGTTCGAGTGGACGGCCGAGGCGGGCATCCCGATGGTCCCGATCGTGGGCTCCGAACGCGTCGCCCTGCTCTCCCAGCGTTTCGGCGCCGCCGCCGTGGTCGTCGAGGGCCACGATGCGGGGGGCCATCTCGGCACCGACGAACCCGTGCGCCAACTGTTGCCTCGCATTCTGGACGCGGTGTCGGTACCGGTCATCGCCGCGGGCAACATCATCACCGGGGGCGACATCTTCGAGATGATCCAGGCGGGCGCCTCAGGCGTGCAGATGGGGACGCGCTTCGCCGCCACCGTCGAGTCGTCGGCGCCCGACGCCTTCAAGCGGATGTACCTCGACGCCGTCGACGAGGACATGGTGCTCATCCAGAGTCCCGTCGGGCTTCCGGGCCGCGCGTTGCGCAACCCTCTGACCGACCGGCTGGCCGCGGGCACGGAGCCGCGCATCGAGCGGTGCATCGTCTGCCTGAAGAAGTGCGGCAAGCAGTTCTGCATCATGGACAAGCTGGTCAAGGCCCACAGCGGCGACGTCGAAGACGGGTTGGTGTTCACGGGCGGAGGCGTGGGCCGCATCCACGACATCCCCCGGGTGCGCGACCTGATGGAGCGGCTCGCCGCCGAATACCGCGTCGCAGGCGAAGGGTCCTCGGCATGAGACGCATCGCCGTCACGGGCATGGGCGTCGTCACTCCCGTCGGCGTCGGCTGCGACGCCATGTGGGATTCACTCTCCGCGGGCCGGTCCGGCATCGGGCCGATCACGTCGTTCGACGCGGCTGAGTACCTTTGCCGGTTCGCCGGCGTCATCGACGACTTCGACGCGTCAGCGGTCATGGACTCCAAGGAGCTGCGGCGCTCGTCACGCTTCCAGCACTTCGCCATGGTCGCCGCGGAGGAAGCTATGCGCGATGCGGGGCTGACGCGGATAGACCCCGCCGAGGCCGACCGGGTCGGCGTGATCGTCGGCAGCGGGATCGGCGGCCTGCACGTCTTGGAGGAGCAGACCAAGCTGCTGCTGGAGCGGGGCCCGTCGCGCATCACGCCCTTCCTCATCCCGATGATGATCGTCGACCTCGCGGCGGGGCTCATCTCCATCCGATACGGAGCCAAGGGCGTCAACTGGGCGCCGGTCTCAGCCTGCGCCACGGGGACCCACGCGATCGGCGAAGCGTTCGAGACCATCCGTCGCGGAGCGGCCGACGTCATCGTCGCCGGCGGGTTCGACGCCGGTGTCACGCCGCTGGGGATGGCCGGCTTCTGCGCCGCCCGCGCGCTGTCCCAGCGCAACGACGATCCGCAGGGCGCCTCGCGCCCCTTCGACGCCGGACGCGACGGATTCGTGATGGGCGAAGGGGGAGGTGTCCTCGTCCTCGAGGACTGGGACCACGCCCTCGCCCGGGGAGCCCGCATCCGCGCCGAGGTCGTCGGCTACGGCGCGACCGCCGACGCGTACCACATCACGAGCCCGGCTCCCGACGGCTCGGGAGCGAAGCGCGCGATGCTGCTTGCCCTCGAGCAGGCCGGCATGAGCCCGGCGGACGTCGGCTACATCAACGCGCATGGCACTTCGACACAGCTGGGCGACGCCGGAGAGACGTTGGCCATCAAGGCCGCGTTCGGCGCGCACGTCCCGCCCGTGTCCTCCACCAAGTCCATGATGGGGCATCTTCTGGGAGGCGCCGGCGCCGTCGAGGCGGCGGCCTGCGTCATGGCCATGGAGAACCAGACGTTGCCGCCCACCATCAACTACACCGATCCCGATCCCGCGTGCGATCTCGACTACGTTCCCAACGTGGCCAGGCGAGTCGCCGTCGACGCGACCATGAGCAACTCATTCGGGTTCGGCGGCCACGACGCGACCATCCTGCTCAAGCGCGCCTGACCTGCCGTGAGGGGGGAGCAGCGATGACCGAGACGATCGCACCCGGCGCCCTCGCACAACGCATGGGCCTGTCCTTCGTCGACCCGGCCTTGCTGACACGGGCGCTCACTCACCCGTCATGGGCGGCGGAACACGGCGGCGCCGACTACCAGCGGCTGGAGTTCCTCGGGGACTCCGTCCTGGGTCTGCTGGTAGCCGAGCACGTGCACGACGTGTTCCCTTCCCGCGCGGAGGGCGACCTCAGCGCGATGAAAGCATCCGTGGTGCGCGGAGTCACGCTTGCCGCGGCGGCACGCGCCGCGGGCATCCCCGCCGCGGTCCGCGTCGGCCGCGGCTCCGGTCTGGCGGGCGACCGGGACCGTTCCTCCGTGCTGGAAGCGGTATTCGAGGCGCTCGTCGCGGCGGTGTATCTCGACGCGGGACTGGAAGCCGCACGCGCCTTCGTTCACCGATCCCTGGGGCCGTACCTGGATCCGACATCCCTGCTCAGCTCGCTCGGGAACCCGAAGAACTCCCTGCAGGAGCTCACCCAAGCGCGGGAGATGGGGCTGCCGACCTACTCCGTCGAGTCCGCCGACGGCCCCGATCACGACCGCAGCTTCACCGTCCATGTATCCGTCGGGGGAACGGTCCTCGCCCGGGCGTCCGGCCCCAGCAAGCAGGCGGCCGAGAAGCGGGCGGCCGCCGAGGCCCTGCGCGCGCTGGAGACCTGACGGCGGGCACGCACCGCCACAGGAGCGGCCCGCACGCTGTGATAGCATTGGAGCCCGCGCCGCCACGGTCGCGACCGGCGGCGTCGGACACAAAGACGCCACGCACGAAAGGCCAGCTCGCGTTGCATCTCAAGTCGCTGACCCTCAAGGGGTTCAAGAGCTTCGCGGACCGCGTCCCCATGCACCTGGAACCGGGCGTGACGGTCATCGTCGGCCCGAACGGGTCGGGCAAGAGCAACATCACCGACGGTGTCCTATGGGTGCTCGGCGAACAGTCCGCGAAGAACCTGCGCGGCAACGCCATGGAGGACGTCATATTCGCCGGCTCATCCGGCCGGCAGGCCGTGGGTGTCGCCGAGGTCGATCTCACTCTGGACAACTCGGACGGGACTCTGGCGCTCGAGTTCGCGGAGGTCACGATCACCCGACGGATGTACCGCAGCGGCGAGAGCGAGTACCTGATCAACAACTCTCCCTGCAGGCTGATGGACATCCACGACCTCCTGCACGACACCGGCCTCGGCCGGGACACGCATTCGATCATCAGCCAGGGCCGGCTCGACGAGATCCTGAACAGCCGGCCCGAGGACCGCCGCGCCCTCATCGAGGAGGCCGCGGGCGTCCTCAAGCACAAGAAGCGCAAGGAGCGCGCGCTGCGCAAGCTGGGCAGCATGGACGCCAACCTCGAGCGGGCGAAGGACGTCCTCGCGGAGGTCGAGCGACAGCTCCGGCCGCTGCAGAGGCAGGCGGACCGCGCTCGCCAGCACGAATCGTTCGTGGCCGAGCTGCGGGACCTGGAGGCGGCGCTGGCGGTGGCCGACTTGCGCCTCCTGCAGGCAGGATGGGACGCCCTGCAGATCCTGGAGCGCGACCAGGACGCCGAGACCGAGCTGGAGAAGTACCGCCTCGCGGAGCGCGAGAGGGAGCTGTCCAACTTCCAGTCCCTGCTCGAGGAGAAGGGGCTGTTCGTCGGGGACCTCTCCGAGCAGCGCCGCCGCCTGCAAGCCGTCCTCGAGCGGCTCAACTCCGGTCTCCTTCTTCTCGAGGAGAAGGGCAAGAACCTCGTCGAGAAGCTGTCCGAGCTGCGGGCGAAGGTGCATCAGAACGAGACGAGGCGGCTTCGCCGCGAGCAGGAACTCGACCAGCTGAACGAACAGCGGTCGACCTCCGACACGTCGCTGAAGTCCCTCTACACGCGCCTTGCCGAACTGAGGCGCGAAGGCGAGACCTCGCGTAAGGAGCGACTCGCCGCGGAGGAGGAGCTGACCGCGGTCAACCAGGCGATCCGGCGCGCGCGCAAGGACGCAGACGACGCACGGGCGGATGTAGCGTCCCTCGAGCACGCCCTGGCCGCCTATAAGCTCGAGGTCGAGCTGCTCGAGACGAGGTCGAGCGCGGTGCGCTCGCAGAGGGCGTCGCTGATCGGCACACTCTCGTCGCGCCGCGCGCGTCTGGAGGCCCTCGAGCAGTCGCTGGGCCGCACGACCAAGGAGCTGACGCTGGCCGACTCGGACGTCGAGAAGCGTGTGCGCGTCCTGGAGTCGCGACGCAAGGCGCTGGACGAGACGCGCGACGCGCTCAACGCCGTGCGCGCCGAGGTGCGCGGGCTCGAGGAGGTCGGCCGCGCGTTCCAGACCGCCTCGCCCGCGCTCGCATGGGTGCATTCCTCCGACCAAAGAGTCCCGGGTCTCATCGGGCCCGTGACCGACCACATCAGTGTCGATCCCGACTTGGAGAAGGTGGTCGAGAGGGCGCTCGGGGGCGACCTCTTCTGCGTTCTCGTCGAGGATTCCGCCGCGGCCGCCGGTTTGCTCGACCTGCTCGAGGAACACGCGGCCGGGGACATCTCCATCCTGTCGCTCGAGGCTGCGGTCCCATCGCCGCCGCCGAGCGGACCGTCCGTCGGGCGCAGGCTGGCCGATGCCGTGACGTCCGAGGAAGCGCTCCAGCCGGCGGTCGAGTGTCTGCTGGGGGACGTGTGGTACGTGCCGACGCTTGCGGAGGCGCTCGACGCGGCCCGCCGCGCCCCCGGGGTCCGCTACATCACCGGCGAGGGGCACATGGTGTGGCCTTCGGGCAAGCTGACCGTCGGCCCGTCCCTCGACTCGTCGTCATCCGTTCTGACGCGCAAGCGCCGTCTCAACGACCTTCGCGACGACGAGCAGGCCGCGTACGCCCGCACGGGCGACGCTGAGTCTTCGCTCACCGAGGCAGACGAGGCGCTCACCGCGGCGCAGCAGGACGCACTCGAGCTCGGTCAGCGCCTCGCCGCGCTGACCGGAGAGCATGAATCGCTGCGGGACGAGGTCGGCCGCCTCGAGCAGGGGCTGACGGACCTCGACACCGAGCAGGAGCGCATCACGACCCGGCAAGGCGCGATCGTCGAGAGGACGGCCAAGGACGCGCCCTCGCGAGAGACGCTGCAGTCCAAGATCGCCGCGGCCGAGGCCGAGATGGTGCGCTTGGATGAAGAGGCGGCCGTCAGGCAAGAGACGCGGGACAACCGCTTCCGCGCCGAGGCCGCCATCGCGAGCACGCTGGGCCAGTGCCAGGTGGACATCGCCACGGTGTCCGAGCGCGAGATCCACATGAAGCGCCAAGTGTCGGCCGCATCCGGCGAACTCGCGGAGATCGCCGACACGCTGCGCTCCGCCGAGGAGACCGAGGCGGCTCTCGAGCTGTTGCGTGAGCGGATCCAGCCGGTTCACGACCTGTATGCGGCGCTGCTCGAGCGCGCCGAGCACTGGGCGGT
Organism: Coriobacteriia bacterium; assembly: GCA_025361335.1. Lineage (GTDB taxonomy): Bacteria > Actinomycetota > Coriobacteriia > Anaerosomatales > PALSA-660 > JANYAK01. The sequence goes on along the minus strand of JANYAK010000035.1, from coordinate 3,910 downwards.
CAAGCTGCTGGACAGGGCGAGGTTCGAGCAGACCGACTCGGAATCCCTTCGCGAAACCATGCATGCCGCTCAGGACGCCGTCACCGATGTACGGGCCGTGGTCGAGACGTGTGGCGAGAAGATGGCCGAGATCCGCATAGAGAAGGCTCACCTCCAGGTCCAGGTCGATGCCGCCGTATCCAGGATCGTCGACGACTACGGCATGCCCATCGAGCGCGCGCTGGCGCTCCCGGAGGTCAAGGACCTCGACCGCTCGCGCGATCGCGCGCTGCGCCTGCGCAAGCAGATGGCCAACATGGGCCCGGTCAACGAACTCGCGGTCCAGGAGTACGGGTTCCTGGACACGCGTCGCGCGTTCCTGGCGGGCCAGATCGACGACCTCTCGTCGTCGAGGCAATCGCTGCAGCGCGTGGTGCGCGCGATCGACCGCAAGATGCGCGACCGTTTCCTCGAGACGTTCGAGCAGGTCAATGAGCACTTCCAGGACGTGTTCGCCGTCCTGTTCCCGGGCGGGCACGCGGAGCTCCGAATGACGGACCCCGACGACCCCGCGGAGACCGGCATCGAGGTAGTGGCTCAGCCCTTGGGCAAGAAGCTCCAGAAGATGACACTCATGTCGGGCGGGGAGAAGGCGCTGACCGCGCTGGCTCTGCTCTTCGCGCTCTACCACACGCGGCCCGTGCCGTTCTACATCCTCGACGAGGTCGAGGCCGCCTTGGACGACTCCAACCTGCGACGGTTCGTGTCCTTCATCGACACCCTCCGGAACCGCACCCAGTTCATCATCATCACGCACCAGCGCCGCACGATGCAGATGGCCGACGTGCTCTACGGGGTATCGATGCAGTCCGACGGCGTGAGCAAGGTCGTCAGCCAGCGCCTGGACCGATCGGGCGCCCTCGAGGAGGTCCCCGCGTGAGTCCGACGTGGTTCGAGCGGCTCTCGTCCGGGCTGTCCCGAACGCGCGACCAGATCGGTGACCGCGTCGCGACCATCGTCGGCCGGGGACCCGCCGTCGGCGAGGCGTTCTGGGAGGAGCTCGAAGAGACGCTCATCGGCGCCGACATGGGAGCGGCCGCTTCCATGGAGATCGTGGCCGCCCTCAAGACCAGCTCGCGGCGCGAGGACTTGGCGGACGCGCAGGCCGTTCTCGAAGCCCTGTCCGCATCCGTGGCGAGCCGACTGCCCGACGTGCCCGACGTCTTGGCTGCAAGCCCGCTGACCGTACTGTTCGTCGGAGTGAACGGTGCGGGCAAGACGACCTCCGTGGGCAAGATCGCGGCTTCGGCCGCCGCCTCAGGGCGCTCGGTCGTCGTCGGTTCGGCGGACACGTACCGAGCCGCTGCGATCGAGCAGCTCAGGGAGTGGGCCGTCCGCGCGAACGTGCCGATCGTCGAGCGCGAGCGCGGAGCCGACCCCGCGGCCGTGGTGTTCGACACGCTGGCACGAGCGCGGGAGACGGGCGCGGACCTGGTGCTCGTCGACACGGCCGGCCGGCTCCACACGTCGCCCGACCTGATGGACGAGCTTCGCAAGGTGAGGCGGGTGGCGCGGGCTCAGAGCACCTACCCGGTGCGCAGCCTGCTGGTCATGGACGCCACCACGGGGCAGAACGGGCTCGCACAGGCCCGGGCGTTCCATGCCGCGCTCGACCTCGACGGCATCGTGCTCACCAAGCTCGATGGCACCGCGAAGGGCGGGATCGTCGTGGCCATAGCACACGACCTCGGCCTGCCGATCGTCAGGATCGGTGTCGGGGAGAAGCTCGAGGATCTGCGCGCCTTCGACCCACACGAGTTCGCGCGCGCGCTGGTCGGTACGTGATGGCGCTTCCCGAGCCCGAGGGTCTCACCGCGACGCAGTTGCGCTCCCACAGACTGGCCCTGCGTCTGCTCCTCCCGCTGACCATCGCGCTCGCCATCATCGTGGTCCCGCTCTATGTCCTCTACGACGTCGCAAAGGTCGACGGGCCGTCCATGCTGCCCACGCTGGCGGACCGGGAGTACCTGCTCATCACGCGCGGGTGGCCCCAGCCGCACCGCGGCGACGTCGTGGTCATCCACTGGACCCACGAGGGCGTCACGGAGGAGCTGGTCAAGCGCGTGATCGGTCTGCCTGGGGACACCCTGTCCATCACAGGGGACTACGTCCTCGTCAACGGTGCCGACGAGGCCTTCCAGCACCGGATCATCGCGCGCGCCCTGCAACCAGCGTTCGACGTGACCGTGCCGGCGGAGACGGTCTTCGTCATGGGCGACAACCGGACCATCTCGTACGACGGCCGGTTCATCGGCCCCCTCCCGATCGCGGCGATCCACGGGCGGGTCGTGGCCGTGTGGGCGCCGATCGGCCACGTCAGGGTGGTACCATCCCCCTGACCGCCGCGCGCCGCTCACCACGCCGGCCGTCACCGCCCCCGGATGACGGAGTGACATGTTCGAGAACCTCTCCACGCGCCTGCAGGGAGTCCTCGGCCGTCTGACCGGCCGAGGACGCCTGTCCGAGGCCGATGTCGACGCCGCCATGCGCGAGATCCGCCTCGCCCTGCTGGAGGCCGACGTCAACTTCAAGGTAGTCAGAGACTTCGTCGGGCGCGTCCGCGAGCGCTCGATCGGCTCGGACGTGATGACCTCGCTGACACCCGGCCAGATGGTCGTCAAGATCGTGCTCGACGAGCTCACCACGCTGATGGGGGGCGGGGAGAGCAAGCTCGTGTTCTCCGGGCGGATCCCCAACGTCATCATGCTGGTCGGTCTGCAAGGGTCCGGCAAGACGACCGCGACCGCGAAGCTGGCCAACGTCCTGCGCAAGCAGGGGAGGCGCCCGTTGTTGGTCGCGTGCGACGTGTACCGCCCCGCCGCGATCGACCAGCTCGAGGCGCTCGGGCGCGAACTGGGTGTTCCCGTGTATCGCGGAGAGACCGGCGCCGACCCGGTCGAGATCGCCAAGGCGGGAGTGAAGGCCGCCATCGCCGACATGCGCGACGTGGTGCTGATCGACACCGCCGGCCGACTGCACGTCGACGACGCGATGATGGAGGAGGCCGCTCGCATCCGCACAGCGGTTCGTCCCGACCAGGTCCTCATGGTCGTGGACGCCATGACGGGCCAGGACGCCGTCAACGCGGCCACCGCGTTCGCCGAGCGCGTCGATTTCGACGGCGTCATCGTCACCAAGCTCGATGGCGACGCGCGCGGCGGGGCCGCTCTGTCGGTCAGGGCGGTCACGGGTAAGCCCATCAAGTTCGTCGGCGTTGGCGAGAAGCTCGACGCGTTGGAAGCATTCCGTCCCGACGGCATGGCGCAACGGATCCTCGGCATGGGCGACGTGGTCTCGCTTATCGAGAAGGCGCAGTCCGTCACCGACGAGAAGACCGCGGTCGAGATGGAGCAGCGGCTGCGCTCCGCCGAATTCACGCTGGACGACTTTCTGGTGCAGATGCAGCAACTCAAGAAGATGGGCTCGCTCGACGAGATCCTGTCCCTCATCCCGGGACTCGGGGCCGACCGAGCGGCGCTCAAAGGCGCCAAGATCGACGAATCAGCCCTCGACCGCACCGCGGCCATCATCCGCTCGATGACGGCCAAAGAGCGCCGCAAGCCCCAGATCATCTCGGGATCGCGTCGCGCGCGCATCGCGCGCGGCTCCGGATCGACCGTCCAGGCGGTCAACCAGCTGCTCCGCCAGTTCGCGGATGCCCAGAAGCTGATGCGTCAGATGCAGAAGAACAAGGGGCGCATGCCGAGCATGGGCAAAGGCTTCGGGGGACGCTAGCCTCGATTCTCCACGAAGCAATCGAGATTTCTGCTTGAAATAGAAGACGGTGACCCTCTGAGCTGGGATAATGGTAGTTACGACACAGCCAAAGTCCCCGCAAGAAAGGTCACCGTACAAGTGAAAGTTACCACGA
>JANYAK010000030.1 GCA_025361335.1 Coriobacteriia bacterium | reverse complement strand
ACCGTGCTGAGGATGCCGAGGGTCTGGTCCTGGCTCATGACAGTGACGTTGTCCTGGTACCGGGGGGCCAGCGCCCGCTTGACCTGTGCTCGGACGAGATCGATCTGCGTGGCATCGGTGACCTTGATCAGGATGATCCGGATGTCGTTGTTACCGGTCAGGTTCTGCAGCGTGGTGATCGGGAGGTAGGCCTGGTTGTCCTGGTCTCCGGAGAGCGATCCGCCCTGCTTCTGGTACCAGCCGATGACCTTGAACCGCTGTCCGTTCACGGTGATGTACTGACCGACCGGGTCGCTCGACGGGAACAGGCTCGTCTTGATCGTGTAGCCGATGTCGATGACGCGCGCGCTGGCGTCGACCTCCGACCGGTTGTAGCTGCGGCCGCCGCCGAGGGTCGCGCTGAAGACCTGCGCGGCCTGCTCGGTCGCTCCCGACAACGTGCTGCGCCCCGACTTGCTTCCGAGCTTGAGCACCGCGCTGCTGCTCGCCACGGGAACCACCGCGTCGACGCCGCTGACGCGACTCTGCAGCAGCTTCGCGTCTGCGATGGTGAACGGACGGCCCTGTGATGGTGGTCCACCGAAGCCGCCGCCGCTCGAGTTGATCTGACCCGGGAAGACGAACAGGAGGTTGGATCCGAGCCCCTGGATCGTGCCCGTTATCTGCGCCTGCACGCCGGTCCCGATCGCGACCAGCAGGATGACGGCGGACACTCCGATGATCACACCGAGCATCGTCAGCAGACTGCGCACCTTGTTCGCCAGCACGGCACGCACGGCGATGCGGAACGACTCGAGGATGTTCATCGCACGCCACCCCGGGGGTCGGTGTTCATGCCGAGCTGCACCAGCTCACCACGAGCATCGACCCGGTCGGTCACGAGTTCGTCGCGAACCACCCGGCCGTCACGCAGTTCGACGATGCGCTGGCCGTGGCGGGCGACGTTCGCGTCGTGGGTCACCACGACGACCGTGATGCCGGCCGCGTTGAGTTCCTGGAGGAGCGCCATGACCTCGATGCCCGAGCGCGAGTCGAGGTTGCCGGTCGGCTCGTCGGCCAGCACGATAGAGGGGTTGGTCACCAGCGCTCGGGCGATCGCGACGCGCTGCTGTTGGCCGCCCGACAGCTGGCTGGAGGTGTGCCTGAGGCGGTCTCCGAGGTCGACTCGCTCGAGCGCCTCGCGCGCGCGCCTGGCCCTCTCCCCCATCGAGACCCCCGAGTAGATCAGCGGGAGTTCGACGTTCGCCTGCGCGCCCGTTCGAGCGAGCAGGTTGAACGACTGGAACACGAAGCCGATGCGCAGGTTGCGCACGGCGGCGAGCTCGTTCGGGGTCATACCGCTGATGTCCTGGCCCCCTACGATGACCCGGCCAGAGGTCGGATGGTCGAGCAGTCCGACGATGTGCATGAGCGTCGACTTGCCCGAGCCCGACGGACCCATGATCGAAAGCATCTCGCCTTCGCACACGTCGAGAGACACGCCGCACAGGGCGTGCACCTCGACCTCTTCGAGGAAGTAGGTCTTCGTGACGTCGACGACCTGCAGCACCGGGCGGCGATCGCCGGGGCGGCCGGTGGCCGTCGCATCAGCGGCGGTCGGGCGCTCGTCCACGCCCTTCGTGTCCCCTATTGCGGCCGGACGGTCATGCCGTCCTTGAGCGCGGTCAGGTTGTTCGTTGCGACCGTGTCGCCGGCGGAGAGGCCCGTGAGCACCTGAGCGCGGGTGTCGGTCAGCGCGCCGGTCGTGATCTCGACCTTGCTCACCTTGTCGTTCTTCACGACGAACACGAACTTCTTGCCGGAATCATCGAGGACCGCCTCGATCGGGATCGTCAGCGCGCCGTTCACGGCGTTGACCTCGATGTCGACGGAGCCGCTCATGCCGAGCAGGAGCCGCTCCTTCGTCGAATCGATGGCGACGAGCACGGGGAACGCGATGCCGCCCGTGGTGGTCTGGATGGCGGTGGCACGGATGGACTTCACCTTGCCGGGGAACGTCGTCGTCACGAAGGCGTCGAGCGAGACCTTCGCCGTCATGTCCGTCTTGACCTTGGCGACGTCAGCTTCGTCCACCTGCGCGTCGAAGTTCAGACTCGTGAGATCGACCACCGTGAACGGGGCCGAACCCGGCGCCACAGCCGCGCCGACCGACGCCTTGGGCGTCGTGCCGTCCGTGCCGGGAGCGCCTACGGCGTTGAAGACCACGACGCCGTCGAAGGGAGCGGTCAGGGTCGCCTTGTCGAGCGTGTCCTGCGCGAGCTTCAGCGAATACGACGCCGAATCGACGGCCGCCTGAGCGGACGCCTTCGCCAGGGCGACCTTGCCGATGGTGGTGAGCTTGTTGCGGCCCGACTTCGCGTTCTCGAGGCCGGCGTACGCCTGCTTCTGGCCGATGCTGAGCTGAGTGTCCGTCGCCTCCATGGATGCGGGTGAGCCCGCGAGCAGGAATGCGTCGTGGTAGGCGACGTAGGCCGCGTTCGCGGCGTCATAGGCGGCCTTCGCAGCGTTGACGCCGGCGTCGGCAGCGGCCTTGTCGATCGCGGCCGGCACGCCCTTGTTCACGCCATCGAGCTGCGCCTTGGCGCCCTTGAGCCCGGCGGTCGCCTGCTTGACCTGGAGCTCGAGCGGGGCCTTGTCCATCTGGGCGAGCGTCTCGCCCGCCTTGACCGCGTCCCCGTCGCTCACGTCGACGCTCACGAGCAAACCCGCCGTCGGCGGATAGACATCGGCCTTGTGCGCGGCCTCGACCTTGCCTGAAGCGGTGACGATGACGCCGAGTGTCTCACTGGTCACGCGCGCGACGGTCACCGAAGTGGCGCTCGCTGCGCTCGAGTACATGACGCCCGCTACCACGGCGCCGATGACGGCCAGTACGACCACGCCGGCGATGATCCTGCCCTTGCTCACCGCGTCCTCCTGTCGATGTCGGCCCCGCTGGAAGCGCGACCCCCTAGACCGATCCCCTCACCGCGAACCGCTCGACGTCGCCGTCGATCAGAGCGGGCAGTTCCGTGATTGACCGCAGCGCGAACGCCGGACCCGGTGCGAGCACGTCCCGGACGCTGAAAGCGCCCCACAACGCCGCGACCGCGATCGCATCTCCTGAGAGCGCGGCCTGGACATCGTGGGGACTGTCTCCCAGATAGATACAATACCCCAACTCCACGCCCATCCGTTCCGCCGCCACGCACAACGGATGTGGATCCGGCTTGTGCAGATGGACATCGTCAGCGGTCACGATCGCCGACATGAACCCGCCGAGCCCGAAGTGCTCGATCCCTCGCGTCGCCGACTCCGTCCCCTTGCTCGTGACGATGCCCATGGGCACGCCGCGGCGGCTGAGCTCGGCGAGCGTCTCGATGGTCCCCGGATAGGAGCAGGCGATCTCGTCGTGGTGGGCCCTGTTGAACTCCCGGAACGCCCTCAGCAACTCGACGGCGCGACCCGGGGCCATCTCCTGGAACTGGGTCATGAGCGGCTGGCCGACGTTGACCATCGTGATCTCGTCGGGAAGGGCCTCTCCCAGCACGACCTTCGTCGCGTGACGGAACGAGAGCCGGATCAGCTCGACGGTGTCGATGAGCGTGCCGTCGAGGTCGAAGATCACGGCCTGCAATTGAGGCAGCCACGCACCGGGCTCCGGAAGCGGCGTTCGTGACGAGTCTGGTCCAGGGCGTGTATCCATACGGCCGATGGTAGCACCGGGCCTGAGCGTGCCCCCGTCGCTCACGTCGCTTCGAGCCACGCCGGAGGCTCCTCGTGGTTGCGCAGGAGCAGCCAGGTGGCCAGCGCCCCCGCCGCATAGAGGACGGTGGCGATCATGTACGGGACCGTGTAGGAGTAGGCCATGAGCCTGCCGCCCAGCGCGCTCCCGGCCAGCCACGAGATGCTGTACCCGAACGACACCATTCCGGCCACGACCGCACGCTCACGTCCGGGGACGTGCTCCATCGTGTACTGGTTCCAGCTCGGCCACGACATGTTCATGAACGCACCACGGAGCCAGAAGACAAGCGCCGCCACAGGCAGGCTCGTCACGAAGGGGATGGCTGCGAGGAACGGGATGCTGGCGGCCTCGGCGAGAGCCGTGGCGCGCACGGTCCCGAAGCGCCTCGCGAGCAGCGGGGCTCCCAGCGCCGCGAAGCCCATCGCGAGCTGCGAGACGCCCTGGATCACTCCGATCTCGCCGATCGACGCGCCCAGCTGCCGCCTCAGATACAGCGACAGGAACGGGATGATCAGCCCCGCTCCGACGGAGATGAGGACCTGCGGCACCAGCAGCCGGCCGATGTGCCCCCATGACCGGAACCCGCGCAACGTCTCCAGGTAGTGCCGGAAGGCGTGGCGCGGATGCCCGAGCGCCTCGCGCATCATCAGCAGCGGGATTGCCGAAACCAGGAACAGAGCCCCGGCGATCGCCACGGTCGCGCGGTAGGAGCCGACCTCGCCGAGCGTTCCGACGAGCAGCGCGGGCACGACGCCGCCGATCAGGCCGCCGACCATCCCTCCCATGACGCGAACGAAGAGGTCGGCCGTGTACAGATGGGTCCGCTCGACCGGCGAGCTGTTCTGTGCCAGGAACGCCACCGGCGCGGCCTGCATGATGCCCTCGCCCGACCCGTACATGGCGCCGAACGCGAGGAGCACGCCTGCCTCGGGCAGTCCCGCCTGGCCGAGGCGCGCCACTCCGTAGAGTACGGCGGCGATGATCAGGAGGCGCCGGTATCCGAACACAGCGATGAGGGGCGGCGCCAGCAGGCACACGGCCGCGGCGGCCAGCGCCAACGACCCCTCGACGTCACCCACGACGGCCTCGGAGAGCCCTGCGCCCTTCACGTAGATGGCGAAGATCGTGACCAGGATGCCGATCCCCAGCGACTGGATCCCGAGAGCGACGAGGAACAGGCGCGCGTTTCGCGTGAACCTCGTGATCGCTTCGCCGTAGCCCGACACGGTCGAACGGAGCGCACGCCGGGAGCGAGCGAACACGGCGGCCTCCTTCACGTCTCGGGTGTCGACAACAGTAGCGCATGCTCGCGGGCCACGGGTGCATGGGGTCGGGTCGCGCGAGCGCACGGCGGCACGCAGAAGCGGATATGGCAGGGAGCGCACCGTTCCGGTGCGTGATTGCCGCCCGTCCCGTGTGTTAGAGTTCCCTCCACTGACGGTCCCGCCGTCGGGAAAGCAGGCACAGACGCCCCGCACTCGTGCAGGGCCGGTATTCACGAAGAGGAGGTGGAACGAGATCCCCATGGTGCGACTGAATGTGTCGACGATGGCGATGGACATGCTGATGACCCAGCCCGGGTCCGAGCGCTGCTGCGCTGGAACCGGGCGGCCCAGCCGTCCCGCATCCCGATAGAGGGAAGCGGGCATAGTCCCGTAGACCTCTCTCAACGACACGATCAGGAGTGAACACCATGAGCGACTCGATCCGCCCCGGTTTCGACACCCGCGCAGTGCACGCCGGCGCAGCCCCTGACCCCGTCACCGGGTCCCGCGCCGTCCCGATCTACCAGACTGTCGCCTACAGCTTCAGGGACACCAAGCATGCCGCCGACCTCTTCGGCCTTCGTGAGTTCGGCAACGTCTACGGCCGCATCAACAACCCGACGACCGACGTGCTCGAGCAGCGGCTCGTGGCACTCCATGGCGGCACTCACGCCGTCGCGGTGGCCTCCGGTCACGCCGCGGAGAACCTGGCGCTGCTCAATCTCGCCGGCTCCGGCGATTCCCTCGTCGCCTCCACCTCGCTCTACGGCGGGACCTGGAACATCTTCCTGCACACGTTCAAGCGCCTCGGGATCACGGTGAGGTTCGTCGAACCGACCGACATCCAGGGTTTCATCGATGCGACAGACGACACCACGAAGGCGTGGTTCATCGAGACGATCGGCAACCCGCGCCTCGACGTGCCGAACATCAAGGGTCTCGCTGACGCCGGCCGCGAGCTCGGCGTCCCGCTCGTGGTCGACAACACGTTCGCGACGCCCTACCTGACCCGTCCGATCGAGCACGGCGCCGCTGTCGTCATCGAGTCCCTGACGAAGTGGATCGGCGGCCACGGCACGTCGCTCGGCGGCGTGGTCATCGACGGCGGCAACTTCGACTGGGGCAACGGCCGCTTCCCGCAGTTCACCGAGCCGGACGCCTCGTACAACGGCCTGAGGTTCTGGGAGACGTTCGGCGACTTCCCGGGGCTGGGCAACGCCGCCTTCGGCCTCAGACTGCGCACCCAACTGCTGCGCGACATCGGCCCTTCGCTCTCACCGTTCAACGCCCAGCAGATCCTGCTCGGCATCGAGACGCTGTCCCTGCGCGTCGAGCGTCACAGCACCAACGCGCTCGCTGTCGCCCGTCACCTGCAGGCACATCCCAAGGTCGCGTGGGTCACGTATCCCGGGCTGGAGAACCACCCGACGAAGGCCAATGCCGACACGTTCCTGAGCCACGGCCTCTATGGAGGCGTGGTGGTGTTCGGCGTGAAGGGCGGCGCCGACGCGGGCACGACGCTCATCGACAACGTGAAGCTCTTCTCACACCTCGCGAACGTCGGCGACGCCAAGTCGCTTATTATCCACCCTGCGAGCACGACGCATTCTCAGCTGTCCGACGAGGAGCTTGTGCGTGCCGGAATCGGACCCGACTTCGTGCGCCTGTCGATCGGCATCGAAAACATCGATGACATCATCGCCGACCTCGACCAAGCGCTTCAGGAGGTGTAGCCATGGACTCGACGGACATCGTCCGTCGGCCGTGGGATGAAACCGCGAGCGCGGGCGTCTCGGAAACGAAGACGCTCGCGCTCGACGGCGTCATAACCCTGGCGAGCGGGCGGAGCCTCGAAGGCGTTCAGGTCGCGTACGAGACCTGGGGTGACCTCGACCGCGATGGCTCCAACGCCGTGCTCGTCTGCCACGCTCTGTCCGGCGACAGCCACCTGGCCGGCCTTCGCCCTGGCGAGGACCCCGAGACGGCCCAGCCCGGCTGGTGGGACGTCATGGTCGGGCCGGGCAAGGCCGTCGACACCGACCACTTCTTCGTGGTGTGCTGCAACGTGCTGGGCGGGTGCTCCGGCACCACCGGGCCAAGCTCCGTGGATCCGGAGACGGGGAAGCCCTGGGGCCTGCACTTCCCGATGGTCACCATTGAGGACATGGTCGATGTCCAGGCGCGCCTGCTCCAAGCGCTGGGCGTGCACCGCCTGCTCGCCGTCGTCGGCGGGTCGATGGGGGGCATGCAGGCTCTCGCGTGGGCGAAGCGCTACCCCGATCGGGTCGGCTCCGTCGTCGCGGACGCCACGACGTGGCGACTCGGCCCGCAGGCGATCGCGTTCAACGAGGTGGGCCGGCGCGCGATCCTCGAGGACCCGTCCTTCGCTGGAGGCGACTACTACGATGCCGAGTCCCAGCCGGAGTCGGGTCTGAGCATCGCCCGCATGATCGGGCACATCACGTACCTCTCCGACGAGTCGATGCACAAGAAGTTCGGGCGCAGGCTGCAGGCCAGCGCCGACTACGCCTACGACTTCGTCTCCGAGTTCCAGGTCGAGAGCTACCTCGCCTATCAGGGCGCCCGGTTCGTGGAGCGTTTCGACGCGAACACGTACCTCTACATGACCAAGGCGATGGACTACTTCGACCTGCAGGGCGACGCGCCATCGCTGGCCGAGTCCCTGCGGGGCGTGAGCGCGCGCTTCCTCGTCTTGTCGTTCTCGAGCGACTGGCTGTTCTCGACGGCGCGCTCCCGCGAGCTTGTCGCCGCGCTGCGAGAGATCGGCGCCGAGGTCACGTTCGCCGAGATCCCGAGCGCCTACGGGCACGACGCGTTCCTGCTCGAGCCCGAGGCACAGCACAAGCTGATCGCGCCGTTCCTGGCCAACGGCCTGCGGCGCGTCTCGTCGGCGGGGGAGGTGCAGTAGATGACGCCTCGCGAGTTGTTGCGCGCCGACCAGCGCTTCATCGCTGATCTCGTCCCGCAGGGAGCGCGCGTGCTCGACCTCGGCTGCGGCGACGGAGCGCTCCTCGCACGCCTGCGTGAAGAGCGCGGCGCGATCGTGCGGGGCGTCGAGATCGATCTCGACAACATCGCCCGGTGCGTCGAGCGCGACGTACCGGTCTACCAGGGAGACCTCGACGAGGGGCTGGCGGACGTGCCGACCGACCGGTTCGACGTCGTCATCCTGTCCCAGACCCTGCAAGTCGTGAAGCGCCCACGCCTGGTACTCACCGAGATGCTGCGGGTGGGTCGACGGAGCGTCGTGTCGTTCCCGAACTTCGGCCACTGGCGGGTCCGCGCTCACCTGGCGCTGCGCGGCCGGATGCCTGTGTCCGACGCCATCCCCTACTCCTGGTACGACACGCCGAACATCCACCACACCACGATCGCGGACTTCCGGGACTTCTCGGCCGACTGCGGCGCCGTCATCGAGCGCGAGATCGCGTTCGTCGGGGGCGACGGCGGCCGACCGCAGCTCGTGCGCGTGGGGTCCAACCTGCTGGCCGACGAGGCGGTCTTCGTCCTCCGGAGGAAGTAGCCGGCCGCGATACGAACGGGGCCCCGTTTCCGGGGCCCCGTCTGCTCTACTCGCCGTCCTCGAACTCCTCGCTCACCAGGTCCTCGGCCTCGGCCTCGCGCGCGTCCATACCCGGGGGCCTCGTATCGTCCTCGACGAGGACCTGCTGCCCATCGGGCACGACCTTCTTCTTCTTCTTGCTCGCGGTGACCCTGGCGATGGCGACCACGCGGTCGGCGTCCCCGACGTTCATCACCTTCACGCCCTGGGTCGAACGCCCGAGACGTGAGATGTCCTCGGCGTTGACGCGGATGACCACGCCCTCCTGCGAGATGAGCATCAGCTCGTGCTGCGGGAAGACGACCTTCATCCCGGCGAGCAGGCCCTTCCTGTCGGTGACCTGGATCGTCTTCACGCCCATGCCACCGCGGTTCTGGAGCGGATAGTCCTTGACCGAGGTGCGCTTGCCGTAGCCGCGTTGGGTCACGACGAACAGCTCAGCGTCGTCCGGCGCTATCTCCATGCCGAGCACGTGGTCGTCGCCCGTCTTCACGTTCATGCCGCGGACGCCCATCGTGTCCCGGCCCATCGGGCGCGCCTGGCTCTCGTCCCACTTGATGGCCTTGCCCGAGGCCGAGACCATCATCACCCTCATGTCGGGCTTCACCCGCCGGACGGAGATGAGCTCGTCCTTGTCCTTGAGCGCGATGGCGATGACGCCGTCGCGGCGCGACCGGTCGTAGGCCGACAGCGCGGTCTTCTTCACCATACCGTCGCGGGTGGCGAAGAGCAGGAAGTCCTCGGCTCCGAAGTCGCGCGTGGTGATGGCGGCGGCGATCTTCTCGTCCTGCTCGAACGGGAGCAGGTTCACTGCGGCCGTGCCGCGCGCGTGGCGGCTTCCAACCGGCAGCTCGTGCACCTTCATCCGATAGACCTTGCCCTTCGTCGAGAAGAAGAGCACGTAGTCGTGCGTCGAGGAGATGAAGAGGTTCTCGACGAAGTCGTTCTCCTTGAGGTTCACGCCCGCCACGCCCTTGCCGCCACGCTTCTGCTGACGGTAGGTGGCGACCGGCAGGCGCTTGACGTAGCCGGCCTTGGTGATCGTGACGACCATGTCCTCCTCGGCGATGAGGTCCTCGACGTCGAGGTCGTGGGCCGTCGAGGCGAGCTCCGTCCGACGAGCGTCCGCGTACTTGCCGCGGATCTCGGTCAGCTCCTCCTTGATGACGCGCAGCACGAGGCTCTCGTCAGCCAGCAGCTGGCGGAACCACGCGATCTTCTCGCGCAGTTCGGCGAGCTCCTCCTCGATCTTGCGACGCTCGAGCCCGACGAGCCGGCGCAGGCGCATCTCGAGGATCGCGTCGGCCTGGATCTCGGAGAGCGCGAACGCGCCCATCAGCCCGGCTCTCGCCTCCGTGTCGTCCGCCGATGCCCGGATTATGCGGATGACCTCGTCGATGTTGTCGAGCGCGATGACCAGGCCCTCGAGGATGTGTGCCCGCTCCTCGGCCTTGCGCAGGTCGTACTTCGTCCTGCGGACGATGATCTCTTCCTGATGCGCGATGTAGTAGGAGAGCATCTGCTTCAGGGTCAGGGTGCGCGGCACCCCGTCGACGAGGGCGAGCATGATGACGCCGAAACCCGTCTCGAGCG
>JANYAK010000027.1 GCA_025361335.1 Coriobacteriia bacterium | reverse complement strand
ACCCGAGAAGAACCTTCGGGGCACTCCGAAGTCGCCACCACGCTCCCAGCGATGCTCAGACGGATGCGTTATCGTGGCAGGAGGTCGGTTTCGGGACTTCAGGATCGAAACAGAGGCCTTCGTGGAGAATCGAGGCTAGGGCGCTCGCGCGCCGCAGCCAATCATAGCATCGCCTCCTGGCAGTTGCAGACCGATACCCCCTCGGGTATACTCGCGGGGTCGGGCTCGGATGGGAAGGCCGTGCGCCGGCGACGTGTGGGCGCCGCGACGAGCGACGTGCGGGCAACGGCGCGATCGAGCACCTCTCCTCCTCGATCCGCGGACTGCGCATCCGCCCCCGCGGGACTATCATGGGGCCGGCGCGCGTCGCTGGATCGTCGGCCCGGGTGAGGGCCCGGCGACGCTCGACAGCATGTCTGGGACATGCGCCGTCATGATCGCGACATCGCAACGCCAGGAACGACGAAGGGGCGACATGGAATCCGTTACGGTTCAAGTCTTCGACTTCCCCACCGAGACGTCGTGCTTCTCGGGTGGATGAGGCCCGTCCTGGTCTCCGGAGGAGATCACGGGCATCGTCGGCGTCGAGCTGGAGCGGCGTTTCGGCGACAGGGCAAGGATCGTGTACCTCTCGGTGGATGACCCCACGATCCGCGAAGAGCACGCCGAAACCGTGAAGGCGATCCTCGATCAGGGCCTCGTGTATCCGGTCACCGTGATCGACGGGGCCCCGATCTACGATGGCGCGGTCTCGTACCCCGCCATCCTGCGCGCGGTCGATGGCCTTCTGCCTCGACAGGAAGCGTGACGGTGGGGCGCCCCGTCGTCGGCACCGCCCGCTGCTCGGACTACACGCCGACACAGGTCGGCAACGCGCTCGAGACGGCGCTCGCTCCGCTCGGCGGGATGAAGGCGTTCGTCGCGCCCGGGCAGACCGTGTTCGTGAAAGTCAACCTGCTGATGAAGGCGGGTCCCGACCGAGCCGTGACCACGCACCCCGAGCTCGCCCGTGCGGTCGTCAAGGCCGCGTTCGCCGCGGGAGCCTCGTCGGTGGCGCTCGGTGACAGCCCAGGCGGTCGCTCCACCCCGGGCTCCGCCAAGGCGCTGTTCCAGACCTCGGGGATGGCCGCGGTGTGCGCGCAGGAGGGCGTGCGCCTGGTCCTGCTCGACGACGACGTCGTGCGGGTGCCGGTCGAAGGGCGTCAACTGTACGCCTCGTTCGACCTGGGTCGGGAGGCCGTCGCGGCGGACGTGCTCATCTCACTCCCGAAGCTCAAAACTCACGGCTTCATGATGTTCACGGGCGGGGTGAAGAATCTGTTCGGCTGCATCCCCGGGCTTGAGAAGGCGCAGTTCCACCTCAAAGTACCCGACCGAGACGACTTCGCCGAGATGCTTCTCGACCTCATGTCCGCCTGTCATCCCGCCCTGACCGTGATGGATGCGGTCGTCGGCATGGAAGGCGAGGGGCCGGCCGGCGGCACTCCCCGGCGAGTGGGAGCCCTGCTCGCATCCTCGGATCCTGTGGCGCTGGATGTCGTGGCCTCATCGATCGCCGGTTTCGACCCGATGGACGTGTACACCAATCGAGCCGCGATGCGGCGTGGCATCGGTCCCGCCAAAGCCGACGATGTCGAGGTCAGCGGCGTGCCCTGGCGCGAGTTCCTGGTCGGTGACTTCGCCCACCCGACACGCGACGTTTCGAGCAAGCTTCCACCGGCCCTGGCGAAGTGGGTGCGTAAGCGGGTCTCGTCGCGCCCGATGCTCGCCCAGCCCGCCGGATGCACTTCGTGCCGCACCTGTGCGGACAACTGCCCCGTGGGCGCCATCCGCATGGAGGACGGGCGACCACGCTTCGACTACGACGGCTGCATCCGCTGCTACTGCTGTCAGGAGCTCTGTCCCGCGCAGGTCATCGGGCTCCAGACGCCGTGGATCGTGAGCGCCGCGGTCAGGGCGCGGGGCGGTAAGGCCTGACGTCGCGCCCCGGGCCGGATCTCAGTGTCGGTTGCACGTCTCGGCCGGCACGAGAGACGGCTCCAGGTCGACCTCGTAGACGTTCGGACACCGCGGATTCGCGAACATGAAGGTGTCCGCGCAGATGCGCGCGTGCACCAGCGTGCTCGTGACTTCGGCGGACGAGGGGGGATCCACGAGGACGCCGTCGTACGCGCTCGGCGGCGCTGGTGTCACTGCGGTGTTCGCGAAACGCGCCCATATCGTAGCGGGGTAGCTGCCCCCCGTGACCTTGATGCCGTGAACGTTGAGCATTTCCACCTGCCCTGCGCGGTAGCCCACCCACACGGCTGCGGCGATCTCACCGGTGTAGCCCACGAACCACGCGTCGCGGTACGACTGGGTCGTGCCCGTCTTGCCGGCCGCCCATCGAGAGATGCGCGCGTTCGTGCCCGTACCCTGCTCGACGACCTCGTGGAGCATCCCCGAGGCCTGGGCTGCCACGTTCTGCGGGATGGCGCGCACCGGCTTCGTGTCCGCCTCGAGCAAGATCCGGCCCTCGTCATCGGTGACCTCAGACACGGACACGGGGTCCACGTGCATGCCACCTGTCGCGAGCGTGCCGTACGCTGAGGCCATCTCAAGGGGCGACACCCCCTTGGACAACCCTCCGAGGGCGATTGCGGGATTGGCCTCGACCGGCGATGTGATCCCCATCCTGCGCGCCGTGTCGACGACCGAGACCGGCCCGATCTCCATGATGAGCCGGGCGAACACCGCGTTGACCGACCAGTCGGTGGCCGCACGCAGAGTGAGTTGGCCGCTCGTGTATGCGTTCTCGTAGTTCTCGACGCGCCATAGCTCGTTCTTCACCCGGACGGAGTACGGCGCGGCGTCGAACTTCCTGTCCGGGCTCACGCCCTTGTTCAGCGCCGCCACCAGCACGAACGGCTTGAATGCCGACCCGGGCTGGCGACGGCCCTGGACGGCGAGGTTGTACTGCGCGGTGGCGTAGTCGCGGCCTCCGACCATGGCCAGCACGCGCCCGTCACGGGGATCGATCGCGACGAGCGCGGCCTCCGGGTCGGCCGCGTCAGGGAGGACATCGTGGACGGCGGCCTCGGCGGCGCGCTGCAGCGTGGGATCGAGCGTGGTGTGGACCCTCAGCCCGCCGGTGAAGACCGCATCCGCCCCGAGCTTCTCTATGAGTTGCCGCTTGACGTACTCCACGAAGTGCGGCGCCACCTTGGAGGTCTCCGACCGTAGCGTGGGGGCGATCTCGATCTTCTCGGACCGGGCGGCCACCTCCTGCTCCGAGGTGATGTAGTCGAGGTCACGCATCCTCGACAGGATCTCGTCCCGGCGCTTCTTCGCGGCGATCGGGTCGACCGCCGGCGAATAGCGCGTGGGCGAACTGATCACCCCGGCGAGCAGGGCCGACTCCGCGAGCGTGAGATCGGAAGCGGACTTGCCGAAGTAGCCGCGCGCAGCGCTCTCCATGCCGTAGCGGCCATTGCCCAGATAGACCATGTTGAGGTACGCCTCGAGCACGCGGTCCTTCGACGTCCTGGCCTCTATCTGCCAGGCCATGAGGGCCTGGCGGAGCTTCGAGGTCAGCCCCGACTGCTTGTCGGCGAAGAGCATGCGAACCAGCTGAAGGGTGATGGTACTGGTGCCGCGACCGGCTTCGCCGTTGAGGGCGCGGAACACGGCGTCCGTGTCCACGCCGCCATGAGTGTAGAAGGACTGGTCCTCGGCCACGATGACGGCATCGCGGGCGGACTTGCGGATCCGATCCAGGGGAACGACCTTGCGGTCCTGCTCGCCATGCCACTCGGTGAGCACGGAACCGTCTCCCGCGTACACGATCGATGTCCGCGCCGCTCGCAGCGACGTGGAGGCGGACCCGAGATCGGGCAGCGTCCTCGACAGCCGGTACAGCACCGCGCCGGCCACGAGGGCGAGCGCCAACACGACCGTGAACACGACCGCAAGAGCCGAGAGTATCCGTATCCACCGACGCGCGCTCGCCACAGACGGCCTTCCGAAGCGCTTTCGCCACCGGTGCTGCCCGTGGCAGTCACCGCGGACCCCCGTACCACGCGGTACGGCGCGTCTCCAAGCCGTTGCGCCATGCTGTGCAGCAGATGTCGCGTGAACGGGAGCGGCGCGCGGCCCAATGGTAGCACGCACCGTACCAACGCCAGCCCCGGACAGGATCGTGATACCGCCTCGAGGCAGCGTGGAGGACGCCTCGGATGCTCACACTCCCGCACGGCGTGTTCGGACATTGTGACCGCTGTCACAACTGGTCAGATCGCGGCCGCGCCGTCCAGGTCCACCCCAGCGCTTCCCCACTCGGCGAGCACGACGCCGGCGAGCACCACGGCGGCTCCCGCCCACTGGATGGGAGCGAGTCGCTCCCCGACGAAGGCGGCCGCCAGGAGGATGGTGAACGGCAGCTCGAGAGTCGACACCACGGCAGCCTGGGGAGCCCCGAGGCCCTTGATGCCCCCGAGGTACAGCAGGACCGCCGCGAAGGTCGGCACGAGCACGATGAGCCCGAGGACCCACCACGCACCGGGGGTCCATGCGGCCGTTGTCGGCCACCCCGTGGTGAGCGTAGTGACGACGGCTATCCCCACAGCCGAGATGGCGAATGTATACGCCATGATCACCAAGCGCGGCCTGCGCGTGAGTATCCGGTACGACAGCACGTTGAACACCGCGTATCCGAACCCCGCTCCCAGCCCCAGGAGGATGCCCGCGAGCGTAACCCGGCCCGAACCGCCGAAGACGTCGGCGACGAGCCAGCATCCGGCGAAGGTCAGGACGACCGCGGCCACCCGTCGCGGCGGAAGGGGCTCCGAAAGGAACACCCGTCCGATCACCGACACGATCGCGGGATAGGTGTAGAGCAGGACCGTCGTCACCGACGCGCCGATCTCCCTTACCGCGAAGGCGTAGCACAGCGACGCGAAGCCGTAGCCTGAGAGCGCCAACAGGCTGAAGCGCCCTACGTCCGCCGCGGTCACCGCCATCTGCCGCGGCGCGCGCACCAGCTGCACGGCGCCCATCAGGACTGCGGCGATGGCGAACCTCCACGTCAGCATCGACTGTGGGTCCGCCCCGCGCGCGAACGCGAATTTGGTCAGGATGCCGAGCGTCGCGAAGCAAGCCGCGGAGGCGATGACGGTGGCGACCGATCCGTTCCGAGTCACTCGAGCTCCCCCTGTTGCGGACGTGCGCCCTACCCTGTCACCCCGGCGTGCCGCGCGTCAACGGACCGACGCCTCGGGATGCGGGTCTTCCCCGTGGCGCGCATCCTCGGTGCTAGACTCGCGTCATGCCTGACGGACTCCCCGAATCCCATGATCGACGCGTTCCCCTTGGCGCGATGGTGCGCTGGATCCCCGCCTTGGCGTGGATGGCGGTCATCTTCGCCGGCAGCTCCGTTCGGGGCTCGAACATGCCCGGGGTCTTCTCGGTCGAGGGTCACTTCGCCGAGTACGCGGTGCTGGGAGTGCTCGTCCTGTTCGCGTCGCGCCGGCTGCCCATCACGCCGCGCGCGCTGGTCGCCCTGACGCTTTGCTCTCTTTACGCCGTGTCCGACGAGTTCCACCAGTCGTTCGTGCCGGGACGTGTCCCAGATGTGGCCGACTGGGCGGTCGATACGCTGGGAGCCGGGCTGGGCATCGCGGCGCTGATCGCGGCGCAGGCGTATCGTGGCGCTCGTGTCGGCTCGTCCTCTAGTAGATCCCCGACTCCGCCGCCTGCTGGCTCGTGACTCCCAGCTGCCTCACCTTGATCTTGAAGTCGTGTGCGTTCGCGGCCATGGACATGGCGTCGTCCATGGTGATCCTGCCGGCTTGGTAGAGAGCGAGCAGGCTCTTGTCGAACGTCTGCATCCCGTAATACTCGCCCTCGTCCATGGCGTCCCTGATCTTGTAGGTCTGCTCCGGATCGAGGATGTACTCGCGGATGGTCCCCGTCATGACGAGGACCTCGACGGCCGGCACAAGCCCGCCGTTGATGGAGGGGATGAGCCGCATCGACACGATCCCCCGCAGCGTGGAGGCGAGCATGAGCCTGATCTGCTTCTGCTGGTACGGGGGGAAGAAGTCGATGATCCGGTTGACCGTCTCGGTCGCGTCGATGGTGTGCAAAGTCGAGAACACGAGGTTGCCGATCTCGGCCGCGGTCAGGGCCGCCGAGACCGTCTCGTGGTCGCGCATCTCGCCTATGAGGATGATGTCCGGATCCTGCCTCACGACATGGCGCAGGGCGTCCGCATAGCTCTCCGTATCGATCCCGATCTCGCGCTGGTTCACGATGCACCGGTTGTCCTGGTGCAGCACCTCGATGGGATCCTCGATCGTGACGATGTGTCCCTCGCGCGTGCTGTTGATGTGATCGATCATAGCCGCGAGGGTCGTCGTCTTCCCCGAGCCGGCCGTCCCTGTGACCAGGACGAGCCCCCGCGGCTCGTCGGCGAGCTGGCGCACGATCGGGGGCAGGCCGATCTCCTCGATGCCCGAACGCTCTGTCGAGACTCGCCGGAGCGTCATCGCGACACTGCCGCGCTGGTGGAAGACGTTGACGCGAAACCGCGCCACACCGGACAGGGAGTAGGCGAAGTCGGCCTCGTGGTGGTTCTCGAAGCTGGCGCGCTGGCGGTCGTCCATCAGTCCAAGCGCGAGCCGCTCGGCGGCCTCGGCGTCCAACGCCGGGATCTCGTGAAGCACCATGAGCCTGCCGTTGAGCCGGATCGCCGGCGAAGCGCCGGCCTTGATGTGCAGGTCGGAACTTCCGCGGTCGGTCATCAGCTTGAGGAGCGCGTCGATCTCAGCCATGGTCCCACCCGTCACCCGCCGTTGCGCGTACCCGTCAATCCTACCAGCATCCCGCAAGATGAGCGGACGGGCACAGGCGTCAGGCCTCGCGCAGTGCGCGGCGCGTCCATCCGGCGACCCCGACGATGAACACGAAGCCGCCGACGACGGCGACGGCCGGGGCGACACCCAGCGCTTGTGCGAGGGCACCGGCCCCGAGCAGGCCGACGACCGTGACGATCCGCACCACGACGGTCCTCAACGCGAATACCCGACCCCTGTACTCGTCCTCGGTGGCCTGCTGGATGAGCGTCACCATGGGGATCTGGAACCACACGTTCGCGACACCGGCACAGAACAGGAGGGCCACGGCCAGCCAGAAATCGCCGACCAGAGCGACTGCGGCGAACACACCACCGAACACCATGAGCCCCCACAAGAACTTGGCCCCGGCCCTGCCAGAACCGCTCATGCCGAGCAGCAGTCCTCCGAGCACGAGTCCTCCGGTGATTGCGGTGTCGACGACCGCCAGCCGGACCGCATCCGGCATCCCCGCGAACCGGAACTCCTTGAGAGCGATGAGGAAGCACAGAGTGATCGCGGCGGAAGCGCCGAGCGCCGCAAGAGTGTACACGCCGACCAGGTCGCGCAGGACCGGCTGACCGACGATCCGGCGTACGCCCTCCCTCAGGTCGGCGCGTAGTTGCCCGATGCCGAAGCGCGGCACCTCGCGTACCTTCCGGCGATACGCCAGCGAGACGATGAGCAGGGCGGAGACCGCGTAGGTGGCCGCGTCGAGGAAGAACGCGGAGCGATACCCGATGACGGCCACCAGTGTGCCGCCCAAGGCGATGCCGAGCAGCTCGGCAACGGCGTTGGTCGTGTTGTCGAGGGAGTTCGCGGCCATGAGATCGGCGGGAGAGACGACCTCGGGGACCAGCGACAGCCGAGCCGGCTCGAAGAAGAGGGAGACGGTGGCCACGAGGAATGCCAGCGTGTAGATCGCGGGGAGCCCGAAATGTGCCAGAGGTGGGATCGCAACGACCAGGCACGCCCGGAAGATGTCCGCGAAGAACATGGTGCGGCGCCGATCCCAGCGATCAATGAGCGAGCCGGCGTTCAGCCCGAACATCGCAGAGGGGAGGACGGTGACAGCGAGCATCGCTCCCATCTGCAGGAGAGACCCCGTCAGCCGGTAGACCATGATGCTGAGGGCGATCTGGTTGACCTTGTCGCCGACGATCGAAACGCACTGGGCGAGCCATAGGCGACGATAGTCGGGCGTGCGCAGCGGCGCCCAGATGACTGACTTCACCAGCACTCCCCCGACGCCGAACTCAGGTCCGCCGATGGTGCCCGATCACGGTCGGCAGGCACCGACGTAGTCGCGGAGCAGCGGATCGATGCTCACCAATTCCCCCGTGTTCGGCGAGTGTATCATCTGCCCGCCCCCGACATAGAGCCCGACATGGTGTATCGGGCTTCCGAAGAACACAAGGTCGCCGGGCTTCAGATCGGCCCTGGAGACCTGCGGCCCTGACGAGTACTGCGCGCGCGAGCTGTGCGGCAGCGAGACTCCCACTCTCGCGTACACGAACATGGTGAATCCGCTGCAATCGAACGAGCCGGGCCCCGAGGCTGCCCATCGATACGGCCTGCCGAGATACTGCATGGCGATAGCAACGACGCCGCCTTTCGGACCGCGCGCGGGAGACGTGTAGGCCGCTTGCCTTGACGACCGGGCGCTGCGCTCGGCCGCGAGCAGCTGCGCGATCTGTGCCTCGACCCCCGCGAGCATCGCTCGACGTCTGGCCAGGTCGGATTCGATCGAGCGTCTGCGCTCGGTGACTACCTTGAGACCGGCCTTGGCCTTCGCCCGTGACGCCTCAAGATCCGCGCCGATGCGCTCCGCCTCCCGACTCGCGGCCTTGAACTGGGCCACGTCCGAGGACTCCTGCTCGTTCCAGTGGTCGAGCAGGTCCCAGGTGGTCGCGAAGTCCTCGAACGAGGCGGCGCCCAGCAAGACGTCGATCGGACCGAGGGGACCGGACCGGTACATGCTGCTGGCACGCCCCGCGAGCGATTCCTGAAGTACGGATGTGCGTTCACCGAGTCTTCTGAGAGTCGCTTCGTTCTTCGATATGCTGTTCGCGATCTCGCGGTTCAGATGCACCGCCTCGTCATAGTCCTCGACGGCGATCTCCATCTTCGCATCCAAAGCGTCCATCTCGCGCTTGATGCGCGCCGCAGTCTCGCGCTTGCCGGCTACCGGAGCCGCACCGGCCGGGGTGACGGCGGTCAGGATGAGGATGGCCGCGAGACCGGCCGCGAGGAGCCCCGACCGGAGGGGACTCATGTCGACCTCGACGACGGTCCGGCCCAGTCCGGTGACGACCCGCCGCGAGCATCGGAACCGGCCAATCCGAGGCACAGCCCATCGAGGAGCCCGACGGCGATCCTCTGCAGGCTGTGCTCGTCATCCGGTCCGGCGTCGAGGAGCAGCCGAACCGACTCGGGACCATGGGGTGTGGACCGCAGCGCGACCTCGAGCCGCCGGGCGAGGGCCTCTCCCCCGTCCCCGCACGAGACGATCGGGATCTCGCCGCCCTCGACGGCCCGTCGTCCTCCCACGGTGAGCACGAGCCCCGATGCCTCGTCTTCATGCCGAGTGAGCGTCACGCGAGCGCGCGCCTCGCTGGCGATGGCCAGGTTCTGAAGACGCGCGGCAACCGCCGCGCCCCGCTCGTCCAGGGCGACGACATCGACCCGGCGCGACGCGAGAATGTCCGCGCTCCGGGCTGGCGCGCGCCGGAGAGCCACAGGCGCGTCGGGCGCTTTGTCGCCCCAGACGTGCCTCAGGTTGTCCAGTGCCCGAACCGTGTCGGGCCCGACGATGCCGTCGGCAGGCAGACCCGTGTTGGACTGGAAGTCGCGCACGGCGCGCTCGCTGAACGCACCGAACACGCCATCCGGGTCCCCGGCGGCGAACCCGAGCGCGTTGAGCGCCCCCTGCGCCACGCACACGTCGGCACCATGGAAGTGCGGGAAGCGGAGATACAGCAGCCGGTCCCCCAGCCTGAACGTGGCGTCGACGAGCGCCGCCCACGTCTCCGGGCCGACCACTCCGTCTTCGCTCAGCCGGCGCAGACGCTGGAAATCGGCGACCGCGGCGAGCGTCGCTCCGAGGAACACTCCGTCGACTCCGGTCAGTCCGAGATCCGCCCCCAGCGCCGCGAGACGCCTCTGAACGTCCTCGACCCCGGGGCCGCGGTCACCTCTGCGGATCGGTCTCACGAGAACCTCTCGTCGCTGGTCCGTGGACGCCGCCCGATCTCGATCACGCCGGGCAGGGCGCCTCCATGGTCACCGCCCCGGGAACCGCTCCCGGAACTTCGCGACATTCGACTGCACGTAGACGCTGTGGCTCTGGACGCGATGCATGAATCGGTCGACTTCCAGATCCAGGAGCCGGTCGCGTTCGTAGCGGTAACCGAGCCCGTCCCGGCGCAGAACGGAGGCGTCGGCGAGGTGCAATAGTACCACGGAGACATCGTGCTCGGACCTCTCGAGACGTCTGGCGACGTCCACGACATCCATGGTCTCGCCCGGGTGCAGCCGCATGATCTCGAGGATCTGGCGCACGGCGCTCTCCGTGACGCGGTCTCCGGGAAGACCGTCCAGCGCTCTGCGCAGACTCATTCGACGCCGCCCTTTCGCAGGACCGAAGTCCGCCCAGCCGGCGCTCCTCGACCCGGCTCGATCGTACCCCCATCCCGCGGGCTTCGTAAACCCACCGCGTTGCCTCATAAAGAATGTACTCGAAACCGATTCGATGCCTCAGAAAGGAAGGTACTCGAACCGGCCCTCGCCGGATCGACCGGCGAAGGGCCAAGAGGATGCCGCTTTCGATGACTGAGAAGCAGGCAATCACGCG